>JALZOI010000072.1 GCA_030857245.1 Myxococcota bacterium | reverse complement strand
CCTCCAGAGCCCGGACCCAACGACCGGGACCCACGAAACAAACAGGTACGTCATGCCGAAACTCGAAATGAAGAACGTCAGCGGAAAAGGCGCCGGGTCGATCGACCTCGACGACTCCGTGTTTGGCGCCGAGATCCACGAACACCTCCTCTGGGAGGTCGTGAAGTGGCAGCTCGCCAAGCGCCGATCGGGTACCGCCTCCACCAAGCGCCTCGGCGAAGTCCGCGGCAGCTCCAAGAAGGTGTGGAAGCAGAAGGGTACCGGCCAGGCTCGCCAGGGTAGTCGTCAGGCCCCGCAGTGGGTCGGTGGTGGCTCCGTGTTCGGCCCCAAGCCGCGCGACTACGGCTACACGATGCCGCGCAAGGCGAAGAAGACGGCCCTCCGGTCGGCTCTCTCGCTGCGCTGCTCGGAGCAGAAGATCGTCGTGGTCGATAATTTCGAGACGGACGGCAAGACGAAGTCGGTCGCGACCATCCTCGCCGCGCTGGGTGTTGCCCAGCCGACGAGCAAGGTCCTGATCGTCGATGCCAAGGACAACGGCAACCTGGTTCGTGGCGCGCGGAACCTCCGCTCGTCGCAGTGGCTCGCCCCTGAGGGCGTGAATGTCTACGACATCCTCCGTCACGAGACGCTCGTCCTGACGCAGGCAGCCGTGAAGAGCCTCGAGACCGCGCTCGCGGCCTCGGACGCGAGCGAGGACTGATTCCCATGCGTGACGCACAGACCATCATCAAGCGCCCCCTTCTCACCGAGAAGAGCGCCCGCCTCCGCGAGACCGGCGGCGGTGCTTCGGCCAAGGCCGAGGGCGAGTCCTACAAGCAGCAGTTCGTGTTCGAGGTCGCTCGCGACGCGAACAAGATCGAGATCCGCGCCGCCGTCCAGCAGCTCTTCAAGGTCACCGTGACCGATGTCCGCACGCTCATCGTGCGCGGCAAGGAGAAGCGCATCGGTCGGTTCAGTGGTCGTCGCCCCGCCTGGAAGAAGGCGTTCGTGACGCTCAAGGCCGGCGACAACATCGAATTCTTCGAGGGCGTCTAACATGGCGATCAAGAAGTACAAGCCGACCTCCCCGGGCCGACGCGGCATGTCGAGCCAGGATTTCGGTGATGTCACCAAGAGCGAGCCCGAGAAGAGCCTGCTCGCGCACAAGTCGGCGACTGCCGGTCGTAACAACCACGGCCGCATCACCTCGCGGTTCCGCGGCGGTGGGCACAAGCAGCGCTATCGGATCATCGACTTCAAGCGCCAGAAGACGGGTATCGAGGCGACGGTCATCGGGATCGAGTACGACCCGAACCGCTCGGCTCGCATCGCGCTGATCCAGTACAAGGACGGCGAGAAGGCGTACATCCTCGCGCCGCAGAAGCTCGGCGTTGGCGCGGTGGTCGTGTCGGCGAACTCGGCGGATATCAAGCCGGGCAACTCGCTGCCGCTGCGCTTCATCCCGATCGGTACCGAAGTCCACGCTGTCGAGCTCAAGCAGGGCCGCGGCGCGCAGCTCGGTCGCTCGGCCGGCGCGAAGGTCACGTTGATGGCGAAGGAGGGCGATTGGGCCACGCTGCGTCTGCCCTCGGGCGAGATGCGCCGCGTCCACATCGACTGCCGCGCCACGGTCGGCGCGATCGGTAACTCCGAGCACGCCAACATCCAGTGGGGCAAGGCAGGCCGGCGTCGCTGGCTCGGCATTCGCCCCCACCAGCGCGGCGTCTCGATGAACCCCGTCGATCACCCCATGGGTGGCGGCGAAGGTCGCTCCTCGGGTGGTCGCCACCCGTGCACGCCCTGGGGTCAGAAGACCAAGGGCTTCAAGACCCGTCACAACAAGCGGACCGACCAGTTCATCATCCGCGGCCGGAGCAAGTAGAGATGCCTCGTTCAGTCAAGAAGGGTCCGTTCGTCGAGCACTACCTGCCGAAGAAGATCGCGGCCGCGAAGAAGGAGTCCAACCCGCAGCGCCGGGTGATCTCCACGTACTCGCGTCGCTCCACGATCATCCCGGACATGGTCGGCCTGACCTTCGCGATCTACAACGGCCGCAAGTTCGTCCCCGTGTTCATCACCGAGCAGATGGTCGGTCACAAGCTCGGCGAGTTCTCGGCAACTCGCACGTTCCACGGCCACACCGGCGAGCGGAAGAAGTAGAGCCATGCAAGCACGTGCATACGTTCGTGGACTCACGATGTCGCCTCGCAAGATGCGGGTCGTCGCCAACCTCGTCCGCGGCAAGTCGGTCGAAGAAGCTGTCGGCATGCTCGACCTGATGCCGAAGAAGGCCGCGGGCCTGATCTCGAAGGCGATCAAGTCGGCCGCTGCCAACGCCGAGGACAAGTCCGGTGGCGATGCGTCGGTCGAGGATCTTCGCATCCACACGATCGCCGTCGACGGCGGTCCGATGGCCAAGCGCTGGATGCCGCGGTCCATGGGGCGCGCCAACCGCATCAATCACCGCACCAGCCACCTCACGGTGGTTGTCACCGACGAGGCATAGAGACCACCATGGGACAGAAAACTCACCCGATCGGGTTCCGCCTCGGCATCATCAAGACCTGGTCGTCTCGGTGGTTCGAGACGAAGAACTACGCCAAGTGGCTGCATGAGGACCTCAAGCTCAAGGCCTTCATCAAGAAGAAGCTGCACCACGCCGGCGTCAGCTACATCGAGATCGAGCGCGCCGCGAACAAGGCCAAGATCAACATCCACACGGCTCGTCCGGGGATCGTGATCGGCAAGCGTGGCGCGGGCGTCGAGACGCTCAAGAAGGACGTCCAGGCGCTCACGGACAACGAGGTGTTCCTGAACATCATCGAGGTCCGCAAGGCCGAGACCAACGCGCAGCTCGTCGCCGAGAACATCGCGACGCAGCTCGAGCGCCGGATCGCGTTCCGCCGCGCCATGAAGAAGGCGACGCAGACCGCGATGAAGTTCGGCGCCAAGGGCATCAAGGTCGCGTCGAGCGGCCGCCTGGGTGGCGCCGAGATGTGCCGTCGCGAGTGGTACAAGGAGGGTCGCGTTCCTCTCCACACCCTGCGCGCCGACATCGAGTACGGCTTCACCGAGGCTCACACCACGTACGGCAGCATCGGCGTCAAGGCGTGGGTCTTCCACGGCGAGGTGCTGCCGCCCGCCCGCAAGTCCCAGCCGCAGAACACTGCCGGTTCGAAGGCGTAGAGGATCGTCATGTCCCAGCTGTCACCCAAGCGCTCCAAATTCCGCAAGTCGCACAAAGGCCACCTCGCAGGGCAGGCCAAGGGCGGCAACGAGGTCTCGTTCGGAGACTTCGGCATGCAGGTCCTCGAGCCGGGCTGGATCACCGCCCGCCAGATCGAGGCCGCTCGTGTCGCGATCTCTCGTCAGGTCAAGAAGCTCGGCAAGATCTACGTCCGCGTCTTCCCCGACCACCCGTTCACGAAGAAGCCTGCCGAGACTCGAATGGGTACCGGTAAGGGCGGCGTCGAAGGTTGGGTCGCGGTCGTCAGGCCGGGCCGCGTGATCTTCGAGGTCGAAGGCGTGACCGAAGAAATCGCGCGCACGGCGTTCACGCGCGCGCACCACAAGCTGCCGATCAAGACCCGCTTGATCTCGCGGGAGCCGGTCCTATGAGCAAACTTGTCCAGACCCTCACCCAGATGCGCGACCAGCCCGATGACGAGCTGCGCGAGCAGCTCTCGCGCACGCGCGACGAGCTCTTCCGGCTGCACCTCGGTCAGCACACCAACCAGGTGACCTCGACCGCCCAGCTTCAGACCAAGCGTCGCGACATCGCGCGGATCATGACGATCCTGCAGGGTCGCAAGCTCGGCCTCGAGACCCAGGCGCAGAAGACGGCGACCACGTCGACCACGTCGGCGGAGGCGTCGACCGAGCAGCCTGCCACGAAGACGAAGACGAAGAAGGCGAAGTCATGAGCCCCGATCCGACCACTGAAGAGAACACCGCCGATCAGCGTGGCTCGCGCCGCGTGATCGTCGGCACCGTCACCAGCGCGAACATGCAGAAGACCATCGTCGTGAGCGTGGTCCGCCGCGTTCGTGACCGCCGCTTCCACAAGTTCCTGACGCGCCGTGTGAAGTATCACGTGCACGACGAGAACAGCGTCGGCAAGGTCGGCGACCTCGTCGAGATCGTCGAGTCGCGCCCGATGTCGAAGACCAAGCGCTGGCGGCTGCTGCGCACCATCACCAAGGCCGTGGAGGGTGCGTCGTGATCCAGATGACCTCGGTCCTTGACGTCGCTGATAACAGCGGCGCCAAGAAGGTGTTCTGCATCAAGGTGCTCGGTGGCTCGCGCCGTCGTTACGCCTCGATCGGCGACATCATCATCGTCTCCATCCGCGAAGCCATTCCGGGTGCCAAGGTCAAGAAGGGCGAAGTGTCGCGCGCGGTCATCGTCCGCACGCGTCGCGAGCTCGCTCGGTCCGATGGCAGCTATATCCGCTTCGACGGCAACTCGGCCGTCCTGATCAACAAAGAGAACGAGCCGATCGGCACCCGTATCTTCGGGCCGGTCGCTCGCGAGCTGCGCGCCAAGCGGTTCATGAAAATCATTTCGCTGGCGCCGGAGGTCCTGTAGTCATGGCGCATGTTGTGAAGGGTGATCTCGTCATCGTGACGAGCGGCGCCTACAAGGGCAAGAAGGGTAAGATCCTCCGCATCGTCGGCGAGCGCGTCGTCGTCGAGAAGGTCGCGATGATCAAGCGCCACCTCAAGGCGAGCCAGGCGAATCCGCAGGGCGGCATCCTCGAGAAGGAAGGCACGATCCACATCTCCAACGTCGCGCTCTTCGACGAGTCGACGGGGCGTGGCACGCGCACCAAGAACGGTGCCGACGGAGACCAGAAGGTCCGCGTCGGTGTGAAGTCGGGAACCAAGTTCCCCAGCCCCGGTATGGCGTAACGCCGGTCCCGGAGCGATAGGAAGCGAAGATGGCGAACGAGGAAGATAAGAAGGGCGCTGCGCCCGCCGGAGATGCTCCCAAAAAGGAGCGTCAGGCGAAGCAGGGCGAGAAGAAGAAGAAGGCGACCGAGCCCGTGGGCCCGCCGCCGAAGTACAAGCGCGAGCAGCCCCCGAAGCTGAAGGCGACGTACGACAAGACCATCCGCGAGGCCATGAAGAAGGAGTTCGGTTACTCCTCGATCATGCAGGTCCCGCGGATCATGAAGGTCACGATCAACATGGGCCTCGGCAAAGCCAAGGACGAGCCCAAGATGATCGACGCCGGCGTCGAGGAGCTCAAGATGATCACCGGCCAGGCGCCGGTGGTGTCTCGCGCGAAGAAGGACATCGCGGTCTTCAAGCTCCGCAAGGGCCAGAAGATCGGCGTGATGGTCACTCTCCGCCGCGAGCGCATGTGGGAGTTCCTCGATCGGCTCATCAACGTCGCGCTTCCCCGCGTTCGCGACTTCCGCGGCGTGTCGTCACGCGGCTTCGATGGCCGCGGCAACTTCACGATGGGCGTGAAGGAGCAGATCATCTTTCCCGAGATCGAGTACGACAAGATCGACTCCATCAAGGGCATGAACATCAGCATCGTAACCACCGCCGAGAATGACGCCGAAGGGCGATCGCTGCTCGGTCACCTCGGCATGCCGTTCCGGCAGGCCGTTGCGCCCACCGCCCCTACGGCCGGTGAGGCTGCTGAAGCGCCCGCGGCAGGAGCCGAGTCATGAGCAAGCTGGTTGATCGGCTTCCCAAGAAGCACAAGTTCAAGGTCCGCATTAAGAGCCGCTGCAAGCGTTGCGGCCGGTCGCGTGCCTATCTCCGTAAGTTCGAGATGTGCCGCCTTTGCTTCCGCGAGCTGGCGTTGCGCGGCGACATCCCGGGCGTCATCAAGTCGAGCTGGTGAGGACTGACGTATGTCGATGACTGATCCAATCGCTGATTTCCTCTCCCGCATCCGCAACGGGATCCGCGCCCGCAAGCAGATGATCGAGTGCCCGCGCTCGAACATCAAGCTTCGCATGGCCGAGATCCTGCGCGACGAGGGCTTCCTCCAGACCGTCACCTCGCAAGAGGACGACAAGCAGGGCATGCTCAAGCTGACCCTGCGGTACGACGGTCGCCCCACCGGTGCGAGCTGCGCCATCACCGGGATGCGACGCGTGTCGCGCCCCGGCCAGCGCGCCTACGTCCCGGCCAAGCAGGTTCCGCGCGTCCGCAACGGCCTCGGAATTGCCATCCTCTCCACGTCGCAGGGCGTGATGACCGACAAAGAGGCCCGCACCAAGGGCGTCGGCGGCGAAGTCCTCTGCGAGGTCTGGTAGCCATGTCCCGCATCGGTCGTAAGCCCCTCGAGATTCCCCAGGGTGTCCAGGTGTCGATCACCAAGGACGCGATCTCCACGAAGGGTCCCAAGGGGACGCTGTCGTTGACGCGCCACAAGGACATCGAGATCAAGCAGGCCAAGGACGAGGACGGTAAGGACATCGTCGTCTTCGAGCGCGGTAGCGAGATCGGGACGGTGCGCGCTGCGCACGGCCTGATGCGCGCCCTCGTCGGCAACATGATCACCGGCGTCACCAACGGGTTCACGCGCACGCTCGAGATCAACGGCGTCGGCTACAAGGCCGAGGTCAAGGGTCAGAAGCTCGTGCTGTCCCTCGGTTACTCGCACCCGATCGACTACGCGCTGCCGGAAGGCATCGCGGCCAAGGTCGACAAGAACAACCTGGTCTTGTCCGGTATCGACAAGCAGGCCCTCGGCGCGGCGGCTGCGGAGATCCGCAGCTTCCGTCCGCCCGAGCCCTACAAGGGCAAGGGCATCAAGTACGTCGAGGAGACGATCGTTCGCAAAGCCGGAAAGACGGCAGGCAAGTAGGTCTATTTTAGCCGCGGTGCAAGCACCGCGGTGGCGCTCGTACAGGTCGCGGCGTAACGGTGGTTGGCACCGGGACCGCAGCAAGGGCCTCGAGCAGGAGAAAGAACATGGCTGGTCACGTCAAAGTTGCAAGTCCCAAGGTCCGCAAGCGGCTGCGCCGCAAGGTGCACATTCGCCTGCGTATCACCGGTACCGCGGAGCGTCCGCGCCTCTCGGTGTTCCGCTCGGCACGCTACGTCTACGCTCAGGCGATCGACGACACCACGGGGCGCGTCCTCGCAGCGGTCAGCGAGCTCCAGGAGACCCTCAAGGGTCAGGTCGCCGGCAAGCCGAAGAAGGAGCGCGCGCGCGCTGTCGGCAAGGCCATCGGCGACAAGCTCGTCGCGGCGGGCTACAAAGCGGTCGTCTTCGACCGCAACGGTTTCATCTATCACGGCCGCGTCAAGGAGCTCGCCGATGGCGCGCGTGACGCCGGTCTGCAGTTCTAAAGGACGACAATGCTGATCAATCCCGAAGAAGTTGGCGAGCTGGTCGACCGCGTCGTCCACATCAACCGCGTCGCGAAGGTCGTCAAGGGCGGCCGTCGGTTCTCGTTCTCGGCGCTCGTCGTCGTGGGCGATCAACACGGGTTCGTCGGTGCCGGTCTCGGCAAGGCGAACGAGGTTCCCGAGGCCATCCGCAAGGGTACCGACCGCGCGAAGCGGAACCTGTTCCGCGTCCCGCTCGTCAAGGGCACCATCCCGCACGAGATCGAAGGCTTCTTCGGCGCCGCGCAGGTGCTGCTCCGCCCGGCCTCGGCCGGTACCGGCGTGATCGCCGGTGGCGGTGTCCGCCCCGTCCTCGAGGTCTGCGGCATCACGGATATTCTCACGAAGTCGATCGGCACCTCGAACAAGCACAACGTCATCCACGCGACGATCGTCGCGCTGAAGGCGCTGCGTTCGGTCGAGCAGGTCGCCAAGACTCGTGGCAAGAACGTGTCGGACTTCTATCAGCGCCGCCCGGCGCAGTGATCCGAAGGAACAAGTCACATGGCGCTCAAGCTCAAGATCACTCAGGTTCGTAGCGGCATCGGCTGCTCGTCGACCCAGCGCGCGACCCTCCAGGGGATGGGCCTCCGCGGCCCCCACAAGTCGGTCATCCTCGAGGACACGCTCTCGATTCGAGGCATGGTCCGCAAGGTGAGCCACCTGGTCGTCGTCGAATCGGCGGACTGATCCACCGATCCCTGCGACCTTCCCCGGCTCCCAAATCAGCCAGGTTTCTGTCTACCCACTTGCCCCATCACGATTTAAGCGCCATAGGATTCCTCGGCGCTGCGGAACATTAGGACTCGGCCCATGACGATCTCGCTGCACAACCTCCATCCGAATCCGGGCGCCACCAAGACCAAGAAGCGCCTCGGGCGCGGTCGCGGCTCGGGTACGGGCAAGACGTCCGGTAAGGGCGTCAAGGGCCAGAAGGCTCGCTCGGGTCACCACGGCGCGCGGCTCGCGTTCGAGGGTGGTCAGATGCCGATGCCGCGCCGGATCCCGAAGCGTGGCTTCACGAACAACAACCGCATCGAGGTGTTCCCGGTCAACGTGGCCACCCTCGAGTCGCTGTTCGACGCTGGCGCGACGGTCGACCTCGAGGCGCTGCGCGCCATCGGGCTCATCCCGAAGCGCATCGCCAAGTTCAAGATCCTTGGCGAGGGCGAGCTGACCAAGAAGCTCTCGATCAAGGCGCATGCAGCGTCTGCGATCGCGAAGGAGAAGGTCGAGAAGGCTGGCGGGACGATCGAGATCGTCGCGCGTGTGGCCTCCGCGGCTGCCTCCTCTGAGCCGACCGCGTAGTCCAAAGGACCCGAGTGGCTCCGTTCGCTAACATCTTCAAGATCCCGGAGCTTCGCCGCCGGATCCTGTTCACGCTCGCCATCCTCGCGGTCTACCGCATCGGCGTGTTCATCACGATCCCGGGCGTCAACCGGGTCGAGATGAGCCACGTCGTCACCAAGGGTGGCTCGGGCTCGTTCCTGGGCATGTTCAACATGTTCTCGGGCGGCGCGCTCGAGCAGTTCTCGATCTTCACGCTCGGCATCATGCCGTACGTCACTGCATCGATCGTGATGCAGCTGCTCACCGTCGTCGTTCCGAAGCTCGACCAGCTGAACAAGGAAGGCGAGCAGGGCAGGCGGAAGATCAACCAGTACACGCGCTACTTCACGGTCTGCGTCGCGATCGTGCAAGCGTGGTTCGCCGCCAGCTACGTCGAGAGCCTCTCGCGTGGTGGTGCGGAAGTCGTCGTCGACCCGGGCCTCGGGTTCCACCTGCTGACCGTCGTCACGATGACGACCGGCACCGTCGTCATCATGTGGTTCGGTGAGCTCATCACCGAGAACGGCATTGGTAACGGCTCGTCGCTGATCATCTTCGCCGGCATCGTCGCGGCCATGCCCGACGCGATCACGCAGTTCCTGGTCGGTGGCAGCTCCGAGGGAAGCGGTCTCACGGTCGTGTTCATCGTCCTGCTGGTCGTCGGGACCGTCGCCGCGATCTGCTACTTCGAACGTTCGCACCGGCGGATACCCGTCCAGTACACAAAACGGCAAGTCGGGAGAAAAATGTACTCGGGCGCGCAGAGCTATCTGCCGCTCAAGATCAACGTCTCCGGCGTGATCCCGCCGATCTTCGCCTCGTCGATCCTCATGTTCCCGGCGCAGATCGCGAACATGGCGGATGCGGGCTGGTTGCAGGAGTTCTCGAGCATCCTCAATCCGATCGACTGGCGCTACAACCTGATCTTCACGATCCTCGTCATCTTCTTCGCGTTCTTCTACACGTCGGTGGTGTTCAACCCCGTCGACGTCGCGGACAACCTGAAGAAGTCGGGCGGCTTCATCCCGGGCATCCGGCCCGGCAAGAACACCGCGCAGTACATCGAGCGCGTGCTCTCTCGCATCACGTTCGCGGGCGCCATCTACCTCTCGATCGTCTGCATGATCCCGGCGCTGCTTCAGAAGTACCTGCAGGTGCCCTTCCAGTTCGGCGGGACCGGCCTGCTGATCGTGGTCGGTGTCGCGCTGGATACCGTCCAGCAGATCGAGTCGCACCTCATCACGCGCAACTACGAAGGCTTCGCCGGACCCAAGGGTCCGCGGATTCGCGGCCGCGTCGCCTCGCGTCCTCGTTGAGCTGATCGAGCGCGGGCGGAAGCGGTGCGGATCCACCTCAAGTCGAAGGACGAGATTCGCCTCATGCGAGAGGCGGGGCTGGTGGCTGCCGAGATTCTCGAGGAGGTGTGCGCGGCTGCGAAGCCGGGCGTCTCGACCTGGGAGCTCGACAAGATCGCAGCCCGCGGGATCGACAAGCACAAGGTCGTGAGCGCCTTCCTCGGCTATCACGGCTACCCCGCCGTGCTGTGCACCTCGATCAACGAGGTCATCGTCCACGGCATTCCGCGCAAGACGCACGTCCTCAAGGACGGGGACATCATCGGGATCGACTTCGGGATCTTCAAGAACGGGTTCTGCGCCGACACCGCCCGGACCGTCCTCGTGGGCGAGGTGAGCGAGGAGAACCGCCGCCTGGTCGACACCGCGCGGGAGTCCCTCGAGCACGCCATCCGGCTCTGCGTCCCCGGGAGTCGCCTGGGCGACATCGGCCACGCGGTCCAGAGTCATGCGGAATCACGTGGTTATTCGGTCGTTCGCCAGTTCGTTGGACACGGAACCGGCCGCCAGATGCATGAAGATCCCCAGGTACCGAATTTTGGCGAGGCCGGGTCGGGCAAACGTATGAAATCCGGCCTTGTCATCGCCGTCGAGCCTATGGTAAACGCCGGGACCCCTGAAGTAGAGGTTCTCGACGACAACTGGACGGCCCTGACCAAAGATCGCTCGATGTCTGCGCACTTCGAACACACGATCGCGGTCACGGAAGAAGGTCCCTGGGTGCTGACCCGGCCGACTTCCACCCCCGGAAATCCCTAGAACCTCTGATCACCTCTCAGCCGAGCAAGAGACAAGAGCCATGAAAGTACGAGCCTCCGTCAAACCGATCTGCGTCAAGTGCAAGGTCATCAAGCGCAAGGGCGTCGTCCGGATCATCTGCAGCAACGCGCGCCACAAGCAGCGCCAGGGTTAAGGGATAAGTCATGGCTCGTATTGCTGGCGTCGACCTCCCGCGCAACAAGCGCATCGAGATCGCTCTCACTTACATTTATGGCCTGGGCCGTCACGCGGCCAACGTCGTGCTCACGCACGCAGGCATCTCGCCCGACAAGCGTAGCGACGATCTCGATGAGAACGACGTCCGCCGCATCCGTGATGCGATCGAAGCGAACTACCGCGTCGAGGGCGATCTCCGCCGCGACGTGCAGCTGAACATCAAGCGCCTCATGGACCTCCAGTGCTACCGCGGCTCGCGGCATCGCCGGAACCTCCCGTCCCGCGGTCAACGCACCCACACGAACGCCCGTACCCGCAAGGGTCCCCGCCGCATGGCGGTGAAGAAGATGGGCGCCGTGACGAAGAAGTAGCCGGAGCCATCCATGTCGCAAGCCAAGGGTAAGCAGAAGAAGAAGGTCCGGAAGAACATCCAGACCGGCGTCGCGCACATCTCCGCGACGTTCAACAACACGATCGTCTCGATCACCGATGTCTCGGGCAACGTGGTTGCCTGGTCGTCGGCCGGCACGTGCGGCTTTAAGGGATCGCGCAAGTCGACGCCGTTCGCCGCGCAGCTCGCTGCCGAGGACGCCGCCAAGAAGGCGATGGAGCACGGCGTCCGCAACGTCACCGTGTACGTCAATGGTCCGGGCTCGGGTCGTGAGTCGGCGCTCCGCGCGCTGAACGCCGCCGGATTCAAGATCAACCTGATCCGCGACGTCACCCCCGTTCCCCACAATGGATGCCGGCCGCGCAAGCGCCGTCGCGTCTGATCACCTCGAGCAATTAGGACTACGAGATGGCCCGCTACACAGGTGCAGTTTGTCGGCTCTGCCGGCGTGAAGACATGAAGCTCTTCCTCAAGGGAGAGCGTTGCTACACGGACAAGTGTGGGTACGAGCGCCGCTCGTATCCGCCGGGTCAGCACGGCCAGAGCCGTCGCCGCAAGCGCTCGGACTACGGCGAGCAGCTCCGCGAGAAGCAGAAGGTCAAGCGCATCTACGGCATCGCCGAGAAGCAGTTCCGCGGCTACTACCACAAGGCGATCCGCAGCAAGGGCGTCTCGGGTCACACGCTGATCCAGCTACTCGAGCGCCGGCTCGATAACGTCGTGTACCGCATGGGCTTCGCCTCGGACCACGCCGAGGCGCGCCAGCTCGTCCGCCACGGCCACTTCCGCATCAACGGCAAGAAGGTCGACATCCCGTCGTACCTCGTGAAGCCGCGCGACGTGATTCAGGTCCGCGAGTCCTCGCAGAAGATCGCCCGCATCAACGAGGCACTTGCCGCCGTTGATCGCCGCGGTGTTCCGCAGTGGATCCAGCTCGACAAGGAGAACTTCCGTGGCGCGATCAGCCAGCTGCCGTCCCGCGAGGACGTGACGCTGCCGATCCGCGAGCAGCTCATCATCGAGCTCTACTCGAAGTAGCGACTCTGGGCCGGCCTCGCGCCGGCCACGCTCGCGACGGCATCCCGCCGTCGCGGAGACCTGGGAGCAGGCCTCGAAGCCCTGCGACATTCGTCGGCGTGATGAAAGCGTCCGACCCGAGGAGATACCAAGATGGAACCGACCCCCGAGCAGACGGCGTTCATGGCCAAGAACTGGCGCGATCTCATCCGTCCCCGGACGCTGGAGATCGAGGAGCGCAGCGACACCTACGGCAAGTTCTCGTGCGAGCCGCTCGAGCGTGGCTTCGGCACGACGCTCGGCGTCGCGCTGCGCCGCATCCTGCTGTCGTCGCTGCAGGGCGCCGCGATCACGCACATCGCCATCGAGGGCGCGCTGCACGAGTTCACCTCGCTGCCCGGCGTCGTCGAGGACGTGACGGACATCATCCTCAACCTGAAGGAGACGCTCTTCAAGGTCGAGCACGACAAGACCTACACGGTCCGGCTCGACAAGCAGGGCGAGGGCGTCGTCACCGCTGGTGACCTGGCGCTCGTCGACGGCGTCACCTGCCTCAACCCCGACCACCGCATCTGCACGCTGTCCAAGGACGGCAAGGTTGCGATGGAGTTCACGATCATGACCGGTCGTGGCTACCAGCCCGCCGAGCGCCACTCGATCGACCTCCCGGTCGGCACGATCGCCATCGACGCGCTGTTCTCGCCGATCCGGAAGGTGAACTTCATCGTCACCAACGCCCGCGTCGGACAGCAGACCGACTACGACAAGCTGACGCTCGAGGCGTGGACCAACGGTTCGGTCCGCCCCGACGATGCTGTCGCGTACGCCGCGAAGATCCTCAAGGAGCAGCTCAACCTGTTCATCAACTTCGAGGAGATGGCGGAGCCGGTCGAGGCGCCTCGTGACGAGGCCGCCGAGAAGCTCAACGAGAACCTGTGGCGCACCGTCGACGAGCTGGAGCTCTCGGTCCGCTCGGCGAACTGCCTGCAGAACGCCAACATCAAGTACATCGGCGAGCTCGTCCAGAAGACCGAGTCCGAGATGCTCAAGACCAAGAACTTCGGCCGCAAGTCGCTGAAGGAGATCAAGGAGCTGCTCGCCGAGATGGGGCTCCAGCTTGGTATGAAGCTCGACAACTGGCCGGGCCCGAACCCGCTCAAGAAGCCCTGATTCGGGTCGATCTCACTTCGCCCCGTTTGACCACCTGACCCCGCGAGAATCCCATGCGCCACCGCAACTCAGGCCGTAAGCTCGGCCGCAACTCGTCGCACCGCACGGCCCTGTTCAACAACCTCGTCACCTCGTTGCTGACCTACGGTCGCATCGAGACGACCGAGGCCAAGGCCAAGGAGCTGCGGTCGTACGCCGATTCCACGATCCAGTGGAGCATCGACGTCCACGCCCTCCTCGCCAAGGGCGACCAGGCCACCGTGGAGGAGCGCGCCAAGGTGCTCCACGCGCGCCGCATGGCTCGCCTCACCGTGAAGACCAAGGACGCGCTCGACCGCCTGTTCACGGAGATCGGTCCGCACTTTGCCACCCGCAAGGGCGGCTACACGCGGATGCTCAAGACGCGTAACCGCAAGGGCGACGCAGCGCCGATGGCGTTCGTCGAGCTCGTCGGTCTCAACACCGCCCGCGCCTGAGCGATCTCGATCACTCGCCGTCACGAAGACATCACGTCTTCGTGTGATGCCCGCCGCATTGGCGGGCTTTCTTTTTGGCTATACATCCGTGCCCGCCTCGGGCAAACAAGCACTCGCTCGCCCATAGCCTCATTGCCTCTGGAGATCCATGCGCCTGACCCAGCTCGTCCTCAGCACCTCGCTCGTCCTGTCGCTCGTCGCGTGCCGCGGCGGTGGTGACGACGCCCCCGGTGACGACACCGTGACCCCGGATGCGCCGCCCGTGGGCGGCACGGTCACGATCATGGAGGTCCAGAACGACGCGATGGCGCCGGGCACGCAGGTGACGGTCAAGGGCGTGGTCGTCACGGCGATCGACGCGTACGGCGCCCGCACCGGCGACTTCTTCGTGCAGGACCCCGCGGGGGGCCCGTTCTCGGGCATCAAGGTGTTCGGCGCGCCGCTCGAGGTGATTGCGACGCTCGCCCCCGGCGACCTCGTCGACATCTCGAACGCTGAGAAAGACGAGTTCACGATCTCCACCGTGCCTGGCGCCCGCACCGTCACGGAGTTGAAGCCGGTAGAGGGGGCGACGATGACCGTCGTCAAAAAGGGCACGAGCGCCGTACCCACGCCGATCGAAGTCGATGCGAAGGCGATCGGCGCGATGGAGAGACCCGCACGCGAGGCGGAGTGGGAGAAGTATGAAGGCGTGCTGATCAAGGTGACGGGCGCGCGTCAGCTCCGCGATACCGAAACGTTCGGTACGAACCCCGGTCCCGACTCGAATGAGTTTCGGATCACCGGGATCGCACGGGTCCAGTCGGTGCTCGCTGATTTGCCGCCCGGTGGTGTCGGTGAGTGTTACGCCTCGATCACCGGCGTCGGCGACTTCTTTTTCGATGACCTCGTTTTGCCCCGCTCGGCCGCGGATCTCGTGTCCGGTGGCACAGACTGCAACCCGATGGCGACAACCATTGCCCAGCTACAGACGGGTACGCCGGTCGAACTTGTGAGCCTCACAAACGTCTTTGTGGTCGCCGTGTCTTCTAACAAGAAGAATCTGTGGATTAGTTCGTCGCTGACGGCCGCACCCAACGATGGTGTGTACGTGTTTCGCGGCAATCAGGCCTCGACGACGGAAATCGAATCCAACGTGGTCGTAGGCGCAATGGTTAACGTGGCCGGCGTCGGCGTGGAATTCAACAACGATCAGACCGGGGAAACGGTTACCCAACTCACGGGGCCCAAGATCACCGTGACCGCCGCACCGACCACGGGTCCAGTTCCCGTTGCGGGGCAGACGGCAGCGAGCCTCACGATGGCCGTAACGGGCGAGCCCTACGAATCGGTGCTGGTCACGCTTACCAACGTGAAGGTCACTACGCTGGGAAATAACTTTGGCGTCGGGAGCCTCACTCAGTACCCGGGCGCCACTGTGTTCAAGAGCGACGACGACATCCACAAACTCAGCGTGCTCGATGCTTGCTACGCGAGCATCACGGGTGTTTGGAGCTACAGCCCGTTCGAGAACTCTTACATCTTCTTGCCACTGTCGGCGGGAATGACACCCGGCTCCTGCAACTGACTGGAGCCGCAGGCGGGTCCGGACGGCGGCCAACGAGGACGGGCGGCGCGTTAGATTCGCGGCGAGTTGGTTCCGTCTAAGGGCCGATCTCTTCGCGTCGACCTTAACGCGTTCGAATCACGTCGGTCGTCAGCGAGCCGTCCTCGACCGCCTCGCTGGACTTCACGTAGGTGCCATCGGCTGTATTGATTCGGACCCGTCCCAGTCCACCGCCACCGCCACCGGAGGCGTGCTTGGAATCTGGGGTGTTGCCGGTGATATCCCCGCCATCACTGGCGGGTCCGAGCACCGAAGCGCCTGTCCCGCCCAGTCCGCAGTTCCGAGACGCCACCTGACACGCGCTCGCACCGTGTCCCCCAGACACTCGGACCTTGGTGGCGCCCATGAACTCGACACGTGGGGCTTCCAAGAGGATGCCGCCTCCAGCGCCACCGCCGCCCACTGCGGGGCCGCTCGTCGTGTCCTCGACGACGGTCTCAAGTTCACCATTACGGCCCCGCGCATCGATCTCGCCGGTGATCACGATGCTATGCCCGCTCGAGAACTGGACTGCACCACCGCCGTTCGCATGTGTACCAGCCGTGGCGAGGTGGAATCCTCCGCTGCAGCCCCCTCGAAGTGGTTGCAATGTGGCAGATCCGGACGACTCGCCTTTCTTGGCGCCTAGCGGTCCACTGTAATCGGTGATGGCTCCTCCCTCACCACCATCGGATGCGTGCGCACCGCCACCCCCGCCCCACGTATACAGGAGCCCGTCGGCGGGCGAATGCACGTTCCCCGCGCCAGCTAGCATGCAGCCGAGTATCGCGCTTCCAACTCGGGGTTCGACGACCAACGTGCCCTCCAGCCGGATGTCCTTATGCGCCAGAAAGGCGATGGCCGGTCCGGGGGAGTTACGGGGATCTCCGCTGACAGTTGCAACCATGCCGTTGATCCTCAACCGCCCCATGACGAACACACGGATCGGCCCCTGCGCACCTTGGGCTTGGACCAAGAAGCTTGGCGCCACGACCGGGGCCCCTTCTACGGCGATCGCCCCGGTGTCGGAAAAAACAGTCGCATTGGTCAGTTCCAGATCGGGTGCGTCGGGAAACATGGCGCCGACAACGTCCAGGTTGTTCGACGAGGCAAGCTCCCGACATCGTGGTTCGTCCTCGAAACACCCGAGCGGGCACGACTCCATCTCGGCGATCGCGCCGTTGGCGTCGCATGTCGCGACGGTTCCGTTCGTGCACCGGGTCTCGTTCGGTTCGCACAGCTTGCAGCCGATCCCGGCTTCGCAGCCGAGCGGGCAGTCGACGAACTCGTAGTCATTGCCGCTGGCGTTGCAGGTGACCGCGAGGTCGCCGCGGCACGCTTCGAACTCGTTGGCGGTGCACTGGACGGCTATGCACTCCTGCGGCTCACCGCCGAGCGATCCATCGAGATCGCAGAATGGATACGCCTGGTCGGTGCAGAGCCCGTCCTTGCACGATTGCGGGTTCGGCTTGGTTCCACACCCGACCACCACCAACCCGACGACGACACCCATCACAACGCCCCAGTACTTCATCCGCAGATATTCGTGGATCATCCGGGCGGTTGTCGACCGCTCCGTCCGGCGGTTGCTCGAATATCGCGCGGCGGTAGCGCTCACGTCCTGCTGCGGGAAGGTCGCCTGTCACACTGCCGCGTTATGACGCGGGGATGACGGGGTCCGGTGCAGGGGCGAGCTACGGCGATCTGCTGATCACGTCGCTCGTGGTGCTCGGGGCGGTGTGCATCGCGGCCTTCGTGGTGGTGCGGTTGCTCGGGCGCGTCCTCGCGACGGGGCGGCTGCGTGGGGCGCACCTGCTCGATGTCGTGGCGCGCGTGCCGCTCGAGCCGCGGAAGTCGCTGTACGTCGTGGAGGTGGCCGGCAAGACGCTGCTCGTCGGCACCAGCGAGATGGGGCTCTCCGTCCTGACCGAGCTCGATGGCGCCGAGGTGCGCGCGCGCGCGGTCCCGCAGCAGAGCTTCGGCGAGCTGGTGCGCGCGGCATGGCTGCGGCGCCGGGGTGCGCGCGACCGGGGGGAGGCGGGCGGTGAGGCAGGTGCC
>JALZOI010000071.1 GCA_030857245.1 Myxococcota bacterium | reverse complement strand
GCCGGCGCCCTCTCGGGCGTGGTCGCCGCCGGCGCGCTCGGCCGCTCCGGCGTCCCCGCCGGCGCGCTCGTACTCTCCGCCGTCCGCGCCGGCGCGCTCGTACGATCGCCCGTCGCCGAGCAGCAGCTCGCGGGGCTCGTCGTCCTCGTCCTCGTCCTCGTCCTCGTCCTCGTCCTCGTCGTCGTCGTCGTCGGGCTCGCGTGCCGGCGACGGCGGTCGACGCCGCTAGTGACACGCCGGTTACGGAACGCCGTGACGTCCTCGCGGTTCGGTGGCCGCGCTCGCCCCTGGCGCGCGGACCGCGGCGATGGCATCTCACCGTGGTGGAAGTTCCCTGGCGCGATCGCCGGCCTGCGCCCCGTGGCCTGCTGATCGCGGCGCTCGGCGCGGCGGTGCTGACCGCGCTCTGCGTCCTCGTCGTCGATCAGCCGCTCGCGCGGTGGATCGCGCAGTACGAGGCGAGCGCCGTGTGGAACCGCGGGATCGAGCTCCTCGAGTGGACGATCGGCCTGCCCTTCTTCAAGCTGTTCGCGTCGGTCCTGCTCGTCACAGGCATGGTGGCGACCGCGGCCATCCCGCGCTGGCGGGGCCACGCACCCGCGTGGATGCTGATGGCCGCCACCCACGTGATCTGCCGGTTCCTCACCGTGTGGATCAAGGACGCGACCGGCCGGCCGCGCCCGCACGAGTGGCTGGCGCAGGGCGGCGACGCGACGTTCGGACGCGACGGCATCGCGTTTCCGTCGGGCCACGTCGTGCTGTTCGCGAGCCTCGTGATCCCGCTGGCAGTGCTCGTGCCGCGGACGCGACCGCTGCTCGCCGTCGCGGCGTTCGTGATGGCCGCGCGGCTGGCTGTCAACGCGCACTTCGCGTCCGACGTGATCGGCGCGATCACGCTCGTGACGCTGGTGGCGTGGGCGGCGAGCGTGGCGATCCGTCCGCTCCGAACCGAGAGACCACGAGCGTCCCGCCGATGATCAGCGCGGCACCCGCGATCGTCGCGAGCGGCGGGGCGTCACCGAACACGGCGAGCTGCCAGCCCATCGCGAACACGATCTGCAGGTAGCCCACCGAGGTCGCGCGGCCGACGCGCTCGGCGGCGAGCGCCATCGTCAGGAACACCTGCGCCACCTGTGTGGTGAGGCCGATCGCCAGGAGCAGCAGCAGCTCGAGCGCGTCGGGCGTGACCCACGAGGCGGCGGCCCACGGGATCGCGAGCGGCGTCGCGACCAGCGGGAAGTAGAAGACGATCACCAGCGGGTGCTCGTGCCGCGACAGCTGGCGCACGGTGACGTACGCCACCGCGGAGCACACCGCGGCGGCGAGCGCGACGGCGACGCCCTTCGCGTCGAGCCCCGCCCCGCTCGGATGCACGATCACGAGCACGCCGGTGATCCCGCACGCGAGCGCGACGGCCGTCGGCCATCCGACGCGCTCGCCGAGCAGCCACCACGCGAGCAGCGCGGTGAGCAGCGGCACGATCTGCTGGATCGTCGTCGCCTCCGCGAGCGGCAGCCACGCGAGCGCGAGATAGTAGCCGGCGAGCCCGGCGGAGCCGAGCAACCCGCGGAGCACGAGACCGCGGCGGTGCGTGCCCCACGGCGACAGCGCGAGCCGCCTCACCATCACGTACGACACCACGAGCGTGACGAGCGCGCGCGCGAGCACGATCTCGCCGGTCGGGAGCCGCGCGCTCGCGAGCTTGACGAGCACGCTCATCGCCGAGAAGCCGAGCGCGGCTCCGGCCATGTAGAGCAGGCCACGCGGGATCGTCACGCCGCCCACTCTACCGCTGCAAGGCCTGCGGCGACGCGCGCCACGGCGGTCACTGCGATGATGCACGTGAGAAGTCGCCGCCCGGTGGATCGTCGCGCACCTCGAGGCATGCGCGATGCACCGTTCGCCTGGAAATGACCGGGAGCTCATCGTGATCGCGACGCATCAACGACATACGCAGCCCCGCGGCGTGCGGTTCGCGCACGACCTGCGCGGCGAGGTGCAAGAGTTGCTCGACGCCCTCGCCGCGGCCATCGCGAGCGGTGACGCCACCGCGGTCGCGCGCCTGTGGGAGACGCCCGCCCTCGTGATCGGTGAGGAAGGCGTGATCCACGTGACGGGCCCCGACGACGTCACGCGGTGGTTCGCGGACGCCCAGGTGCAGGTCACCGCGCGCGGCCTCACGAGTACGCATGGCGATCTCATCGACCTCAAGCGCGTCGGCAGCCGGATCGTGATCGCCACCGTGCGATGGCCCTACCTCGACGCGAGCGGGCACCCGGTGGGCGCCGCGAGCGCGGACTACACGCTGCGCCGTGACGATGCAGGCCAGCTCAAGATCCGCGCGGTGCTGCTGCGGGGTATCGAGAGCGCGCCGGCGGCACGCTGATCGACGCGCTCGCCCTGCCATCGCCGCGAGATCGTAGAAACGCGCAACCGCGCTGCGCCCGGCGGCAGCGCGACGCTCGGCCTCGTCGCATCCGTCGCGATCCGGCGATCACGGGCTCACCGGCCGCTTCGCTTCGCCCGGCTTCGAGTCGCGCGTATGCTGCGCGTCATGCCGCTGAGTGCCGAGCAGTGCCACGTCGACGACGACATCCGCCGCGCCGAGTCGCTGCCCGCCGAGGCGTTCTTCGAGCCCGAGTTCGCGACCCGCGAGCTCGCCACGATCTTCCAGTCGAGCTGGCAGCTGCTGCCGGATCGCGGCGACGATCCGCGGCCGCTCGACGAGCAGGTCGCCGCGCGCGGCACCCGCGTCCCGGTCTCGCTGCTCGGCCGTCCGCTGTTCCTGCAGCGCGGCTGGGATGACGACGAGCTCCGCGCGTTCCCGAACACCTGCACGCACGCGTGGCACCCGCTCGTGCTCGGCGCGAGCCGCGGGCCGACGCTGGTGTGCGCGCAGCATGGTCGCCGCTTCGATTGCACCGGCCGCTTCGTCTCCCAGCCCGGCTTCACGAAGCTGCCCGACTTCCCGCGGCCCTGCGATCACCTGCCGCGCCTGCCGATCGAGGTGTGGCGCCGGATGGTGTTCGCGAACCTCGATCCGGCCGCACCGCCGCTCGCGTCGTGGTTCACCGAGATCGATGCTTCGCTGGCACGCATGCCCGCCGCGGTCGAGCGCACCTCCGCCGAGATCCGCGACGTCGCCGGCAACTGGAAGCAGCACGCGTGGAACTTCCTCGACCCGTTCCACATCGGTTACGTGCATCGCGCGCCGCACGGGCTCGCCGATGCGGTCGACCTCGCGAGCTACCAGACCGAGCTCCACGAGCACGCGGTGCTGCAGTGGGTCTACGCGTCGAAGCCGGGCGACGGCTTCGACCCGGCGTGGCTGCCCGACCGCTTCCACGATCCGAAGGGCCGCCGCGTGTTCGCTCTGTGGTGGTTCGTGTTCCCGAACCTGACGCTCAACTTCTATCCGTGGGGGCTCTCGGTGAACGTCTACCAGCCGGTCCCCGGCCGCCCCGATGCGACCCGGTTCATCTGGCATCAGTGGGCTATCGATCGCGAGAAGCACGCCGAGCGAGATCAGCGCTGGCTGTCATCGCAGGTCGATGCCGAGGACGTCGATACGCTCGCGCACGTCAGCCGCGGCCTGCGCTCCGGGTTCGCGCCGCGCGGCCGGTTCGCTCCTGACGACGAGCAGGCCGCGCACTGGTTTCACCAGCGGGTCTCGCGCGGCGTGTTCGCGGGGGGGCGGTGATGGCCCTCGTCGACCTCGACGGGTACTTCGCCCGCACCGGCTACACCGGCGCTCGGACGCCGACGCTCGCGACGCTGCACGCGGTGTGCGCCGCCCACGTCCACACGATCCCGTTCGAGAATCTCGATGTGCTGCTCGGTCGCGGGATCAGCCTCGATCCGGCCGCGGTCGATCGCAAGCTCGTGCACGACCGGCGTGGCGGCTACTGCTTCGAGCACAACACGCTGCTGCTGCGCGTGCTGCAGACCCTCGGCTTCGACGCGACCCCGATCAGCGCGCGCGTGCGCGTGGGCCGGCCGCGCGACTTCACGCCGGCGCGCACGCACGTGTTCGTGCGCGTCGAGCTCGATGGCGCGACGTGGTTCGCGGACGTCGGCGTCGGCGGCCTGTCGCCGACCGCGGCGCTGCGCTTCGTGCTCGATGACGAGCAGGCCACGCCGCACGAGCCGCGCCGCCTCGTCCACGAGGACGGCCGCTACTTCCACCAGGTCCGGTTCCCGGATGGCTGGCACGACGTCTGCGAGTTCACGCTCGAGGCGATGCCGCCGATCGATCGCGAGGTCGCGAACTGGTTCACGAGCGCGCACCCCGAGTCGCACTTCAAGAACCGGCTGATCGTCGCGCGCGCGATCGAGGGTGGGCGCGTCTCGATCCTCGATCGCGAGCTCACGGTGCGGCGCGGCGCGATCGGCGAGACCCGCGTGCTCGCGTCGCCCGCCGAGCTGCTGGCGGCGCTCGCGGAGCACTTCGACCTGCAGTTTCCGTCCGACACCCGGTTCCCCTGCCCCGCGCTCGACTGGCCGACCTGAGTGACCAGGGTACGCACTCGCTCGAACATCGTCAGCGCGTCGCGAGCGCGATGGCCAGGGCGCCACCGAACACGATCACGAACGCGAGCGGCACCAGGAACGGCACCCGCGAGCGCCCGGGCGCAGCTCCGGTGGGTGGTGCTGCAGCCCGCGATCGAGGCTCGGGTGCGACGGTTGGACCTGCCGGCATCGGCTGCGCGCGGAGCTCGCCGACGACGAGCACCGGCGTGTCCTGCACGGTCGGCGCGAGGGGCCGGGCGATGCCCCCGAGCGTGTCGAACGCCCGGCTGATCTCGCGCATCGACTTGGGGCGATCGTCGGGTCGCTTCGCGAGCAGCTTCGCGAGCAGCGCGTCGAGCGCCGGTGGCACGTCGGGCATCTGCGAGCGCGCCGTCGGCACCGCCTGATCGAGGTGCTGGGCGCGCACGTCCTCGCTGCTCGGCCGCGCGTACGGCGGCTTGCCGCAGGCCATCTCGAAGGCGAGGCACCCGAGGGCGTAGACATCGACGCGCCAGTCGATGCTCGCGGGATCTCGCCACACCTCGGGCGCCGCATAGGCGGCGCTCCGCGGGTGCCCAGGCCCGAGCAGCGTGGCGTCGCCGGCGAGCAGCTTGATCCGCTCGGGCTGCGCCAGCCCGGAGTCGCGAACGAGGAAGATCTTGTCGGCGCGGACGTCGGCGTGGATCAGCCGGTCGTCGTGCAGCGCCGCGAGGATCGTCGCGATCTGGCGGCCGAGCTCGGCGATCTGCGTGGTCGACAGCCGGCCGCTGCGCGCGAGCCGGCGCGCGAGCGTCTCGCCCTGCAGCAGCTCCATGACCAGGAACGCGCGGCCGTCGGGCGGCTGGCCGACGTCGGTGACCTTGACCGTGCCGACGTGCCCGACCCGGCTGGCACTCTGGGCCTCGCGCAGGTAGCGCTGCACACGCTCGCGATCCGCCGAGAGATCCGCGCGCAGCATCTTGATGGCGGCGCGGGTGCCGACGCTGGCGTGCTCCCCGAGAAAGACCTCACCGGTTGCACCTTCCGCGATGCGCGACACGATGCGATATCCACCGACGCTGTCCCCGATCACGGTGCGCGACGTTAGCACCACCGCGCCGATGGTATGGTGGGACATGGATCTGATCGACGCGATCGGCAACACCCCGCTGATCGAGCTCAAGCACGTCGCCGCTGGGTCGCCGAACCGGGTGTTCATCAAGTGCGAGCACCTGAACCCCGGCGGCAGCGTCAAGGATCGGACCGCGCGCGCGATCGTGCTCGATGCCGAGGAGCGCGGCCTGCTGCAGCCCGGGTCGACGATCGTCGAGGGCACCGCCGGCAACACCGGCGTCGGGCTCGCGCTGCTCGCGGGCGCACGCGGCTACCGCTGCGTCTGCGTGCTTCCCGAGAAGATGGCGGTCGACAAGCGCATCGCGCTCCGCCAGCTCGGGGCCGAGGTCATCATCACGAAGAACGGGGGGCTCGCGGCGCCGCACAACTTCCGCAACGTCGCCGCGCGACTCGCCGAGGAGCACGGCTGGTTCCTGACGAACCAGTTCCACAATCCGGCGAACCTCGGCGCGCACTACGGCACGCCGAAGCACAGCGGCACCGGGCAGGAGATCCTGGCGCAGATGCAGGCGCTCGGCTTCGCGACGTTCGGCGCGTTCGTCACGTCCTCGGGTACCGGCGGCACGATCACCGGCGCGGGCCGCCGCCTGAAGGAGCACGACGCCCAGATCAAGATCGTGCTCGCCGATCCGGTCGGCTCCTCGCTCGCGGACTGGGTCACCACCGGGACGCTCGGACCCGATGGCCCGTTCGCCGTCGAGGGCATCGGCTCGGGCTCCGTCCCGGGTAACCTGCACCGCGACGTGCTCGACCTGGCCGAGAAGGTGACCGACGCCGAGGCGTTCGCGATGGTCGAGCGCCTCGTCAAGGAAGAGGGGCTCACGGTCGGCGGCTCGACCGGAGTCAACGTCGTCGCCGCCCTGCGCATCGCGGCGCGGCCCGACTGCACCGGGCCGGTCGTCACGATCGCCTGCGATCAGTGGGACCGCTACAAGTCGACCGCGTGGATGAAGGCGTGGATGGAGCGCGAGGCCGCGACGATCACGCTACCGACCTGAGCGCGGCGTAGCGAACCTACCCGCGCCTCGAGCGCGGGCTTCAGAGCTCGCTCATCCGGAGGCGCCAGCGCCCGAACCGCAGCCAGCTCCACATCCGCGCCCACGTCGAGGCACGCTGGACGTCGAGCACCGCGATCGCCATCGTCGTCGCCTGCTCCGCGCGGAGCTCGACGCGCGCGCGGAGCTCGAGCTCCTCGAGTACCGGCACGTCGTCGAGCGCGGAGAGCATGTCCTCGGCGTCGGCGAACCGGTGCGCCGGGTCCTTGCTCATCGCGCGCACCACCACCTGCTCGAGCGTGCGCGAGACCTCCTTGCGGATCGCGCGGAGCGGGCGCGCCGGTCGGTCGCGGCAGTTGCGGAGGATCTCCTCGGTCGTGGCGCCGGTGAACGGGCGCTCGCCGGCCAGCATCTCGTAGAGCAGGACGCCGATGGCGTAGAGATCCGCGCGCACGTCGTACGTCGCGCCGCCGAGCCGCTCGGGCGCGAGGTACGACGGAGACCCGATGCACATGCCCCGCGCGGTGAGGCTGGCCTCGTCGATGACGTGCGCCAGCCCGAAGTCGATCAGCACCGCACGGGGGACGCCGCGGCTCGCGAGGACCACGTTCTCCGGCTTGAGATCGCGGTGCAGCACGCCCTGGGCGTGGGCGTGGGCGAGCGCGGTGAGGAGGTTGCGGGTGATCGCGACCGCGCGCGCGGTCGAGAGCCGGCCGTCCTCGCGCAGCACCTGACCGAGGGTCGGACCCTCGAGCAGCTCCATCGCCAGGTACGGCTGCCCGTCCTCGCTGCGATCGAAGTCGAGCACGCGCACGCACGACGGGTGATCGAGCCGCGCGATCGCGCGGGCTTCGCGCTCGAAGCGGACCTCCTGCTCGTTGACGCTCGAGCTCGCGAGCACCTTGAGCGCGACCTGCTTGCCGAGGCCGAGGTGCCGCGCGCGATACACCGTCCCCATCCCGCCACGCCCCACCACCGAGAGGATCTCGTAGCGGTCTGCGAACACCGACCCTGCTTCGAGCGTTGCCATGATGCACTCCCAGGGTGCAAGTGGCGTGACTCACGTCCTCGACGACGTGTCGCCGCCACGCGCACGCTCGCGAGGCTCCCCGGTCGCCACCGCTGCCCGGTGTGAACTGCGTTGCCAGCGGCGGTGTGACCGACCGGCTTCACCGCCGCACCATCGACGAAAGGGCGTGAATCTTTGCCCGGCCGCGAGCGTCTCAGCCGTCAGCGCGCGCTGCCGAGCGTGGTGTCGCCGGTCACCCAGGCGACGAACGCGTCGACCAGGCGCTGCAGATCGCCGAGGGCCTGCTCGTCGGGCGTGCGGCTGTCGCCGTGCGCGAGCCCGTACGTGAGCTGGGTCCCGGCGTCGACCGCCTCGAGTCGCGCGAACCCGGTGACGCCAGCGCTGCGCCCGAGCTTGGGCTCCCAGCGGACCTCGAGGTTGTCGCGGTCGTAGGTGTAGACCAGCGTGTACGCGAGCGCGTCGGCGAACTCGAAGTGGACCTCCTCGGGGAGTCCTCGCGCCTTCGACAGCACCTGCGCGCGCCGCAGCCCGGGCACCCACGCCGTCAGCTGCGACGCATCGACGAACGCCCGCCAGCAAGTCGCCGGGTCGCGTGGCACGAGCGCCGTCACCGTCTGCACGTGCGTAGTAGATCAGCTTCTGGCGCTGCTCGCCAGACGCAACGCGCTCCGCGTCACCGGGGCTTCCGCTTCTCGCCGCTGTACTGCTCGCGCTCGGTGGCGGACGTCGACAGCCGCGTCGCCTCCTTGAGCTTGACCTGGCACAGCGCGCGGAGCGGGACCCCGGTGCGCCCGAACATCGTGTACTTGACGGTCAGCGTCTCGATGACACACCGGAACGGCCGGATGCCCTGCTCGCCCCACACGACGAGGCACTGGTGCGGGCGCCGGTACTCCTCCTCCTTCGCCGTGGGGTCCCGCGGCGAGGCCATGCGCTCCAGCATGACGATGTGGGGCTCGATGGACGTGCCCGTCTCGAAGCCGTCGAACAGCAGCTCGAGCGACATCGAGCGGCTCTTGTCGCCGGTGAACTCGAGGTGGAGCACGCCGCGGTTGGCCTTGGCATCGCGCCGGGCCGTCGCCGGCTTGTGATCGCTCATCACGTTGTGCTCGGCCCACGGCACCTGCTTGCCGAGCTCGAGCTCGCGAGGATTGTAGTGTGCCATGACCTGCACCTTGGTGTCGTCGAGGCTCGCGAGCGTCAGCTTCGCCGGGGCAGGTTCGAAGGGCATGCGGTGCCGTATCGGCCGGCGCCGCCGCTGGTTGCGTGATTTGTTTCGCGCGGCACGCCACCGCGTGGCGCGGGCTCAGCCCGGCAGATCGACCAGGAACACGCAGCCAACCGGCGGCGCGTTGTGGACCGAGATCGTGCCGCCGTGCGCCTCGATCGCTTCCTTCGCGATCGCGAGGCCGAGCCCGAACCTGCTGCGGTTCTTGTGGGCCTGCCCGAACGCCTCGAACACGCCCTCGATCTTCGATGGATCGATGCCGCCGCAGGTGTCCGCGACCTCGATCAGCACGCGGCCCTCGCGGCGGCGACAGCGCACGTTCACGGCACCGCCGGCCGTGCTGAACTTGATCGCATTGCGCACGAGGTTCGTGAGCGCGGAGCGCAGGAGGCGGTGATCGCCGTCGACGGTCGGGCACGCGTCGATGGTGACGGTCACCTGCTTGCCGCTCGCGTCGGCCGCGACCTCGTCGCGGACGTCATCGAGGAGCTCCCGCAGCGGCACCGGCTCGCGCACCAGCTCGTCGTCCGCGCCCTGGCGGAGCTTGATGTCGACCAGTGAATGGTCGATGAGCTCCGCCAACCGCTTCAGGTTGCGCGACAGCACCTCCGCAGCGCGCGATGGCGGGCGGGTATCCTCGAGACACATCGCATCCCACGCGAGCCGCACGGAGCTCAGCGGGTTCCGGATCTCGTGGGCGAGGAATGCGAAGTGCTCGAAGTCGCGGCGCTGCCGGGCCGCCTCGCTCTCCTTCGCGAACCGCGTGGCCGCGGACGCCGCACCGACGTTGAGGCAGCGCTGGAGCTCGGCGATCGACGCCATCGAGAACGTCACGCGCTCCGTCGTCGCGACCTCCAGGATGGACTCGAAGAACTGGCCGTATTCGCGCACGACCTCATCGATGTGCACGCCCAGGACGAGCCGCTGGTGGCCGTGCTCCTCCGCGAGGGCGCTGCGACCCGCATCCAGCGCATCGCCTCCCCCGGAACTCAGGCTCGAGATCACCTGATCGATGAACAGGTCATGCTGTCGACCAGCTGCTGTTCGGTGACGGTGGGCCTGGCGAGCGCGCCGTGCCGCACCTTGTGCGTCCAGTGCTCGACGAGGCCGTCGCGATGCGTCGTCAGGAACTCCGAGATCTCTTGCACGGCCTACGTCCTTCCCCCCCGGCGGGCGAACACCACCATACCTGTTCGACGACGCCGAACCAATGGGGCGAACTCGGGGGGTCCCCTGTGCGGTGCGTCCTCGAGGGCGGCGCTCTGCGATGGTACCGTCGCCACGAGTCCATGGTCGGAGACCGCGCCGCACACGGGATCTCGGTCGCTCTGCTCCGGCCGATCGCCGAGCTCCTTGGCCGCCTCGGTCTCGAGCCTGACCGGTTCCTCGCCGCGCTCGAGATCGATGACGGCTCGGCGCCCGATACCTATGTCTCGGGCGAGCACGTCGACCAGCTCCTCGACGAGCTCGCGGTACGCCGCGGCGATCCCGCGCTCGGCCTGACGCTCGCGCAGCTCGCCATCGCTCGGCCGCTCGGGCTGTTCAGTCACCTGCTGTGGCTCAGCGGGACGATCCGCGACGCGCTGACCCGCGCGGTGCGGTTCTATCCGATGGTCTCGCGCCGGACGCTGCTCGTGCTCGAGGAGGCGGGTGGGATCGCGACGGTGCGGCAGCAGCGGATCCCCGGCGCATCTCGCGGCGCGATCCTGACGGAGTTCCCCTTCGCCTCGCTCGCGCTGCGCGCCCGCGCCGAGACCGCGGGCCAGTTCGCCCTGCGGGCGGTCCGGTTCGTTCACGGCGCGGCGCAGCGCCCGATGGCCGCGTACCGCGAGGTGTTCGCGGCGCCCGTCACGTTCGGTGCCGCGGGCGACGAGCTCGAGATGGATGCGGCGGAGCTCGACCGGCCGATCACGAGTGCGGACGCGATCACGTCGGCCGCGCTCGAGGCGCAGATCGCCGAGCTCCGCACGTCGGCGATGGTGCGGAGCCCCTTCCTCGATCGCGCCCGGCGCGTGGCCGCCGCGAACCTCACGACACACGCTTCGCTCGCCACGTTCGGTGCGCAGCTCGGGATCAGCGCGCGCACGCTCCGCCGGCAGCTCGCGCAGGAGGGCACGTCGCTGCGCGCGCTGGTCGACGAGGTCCGGCGCGAGCGGGCGGACGAGCTCCTCGCGACGGGCACGCCCGTGAAGGAGATCGCGTTCGCGCTCGGCTTCTCGGAGCCCAGCGCGTTCAGCCGCGCCTACAAGCGCTGGACCGGCCACGCGCCCGGGCTCGGGGGGCAGTCCGGTCACTGAGTTGGCCCGGACCGGTCATGGGCAGCGGCGGTCACTCGAGGCTACGAGAGTCCATGCGCTACCTCGTCATCCTGTTGATCACGGCCTGCAGCACGCCCGCGCCGCACGCGCCCGATGCCGGCACCTCCGAGCTCGACGCGGCGAGCGCCGACGCCGACGCCGCGCTCGAGCCGCACGTCCCCCGCATCCCGGTTCCGACCGGACCGTGTCCCCCGCTGGTCAGGGGCGACGTCGTCTTCGCCCCCGCGGGCATCGCACCGCGCCGGGTCCGGATCGAGCTCGCGCCCCCACCCGTCGCACCAGGCCCGCTGCTCCTGTACTGGCACGCCACCGGCAGCATCACGTTCGAGCCGCGGTACGCGCTCGGTGACACGCTCGGCGCGATCACGGGATCCGGCGGCGTGATCGCCGCGCCGCACTCCGATCCGACCGCCGGTCTCTTCGAGTGGTTCATGGTGAACCAGAGCCCGCGCCTCGACGACTTCCTCGTGGCGGACGAGATCGTCGCGTGCCTCGTGCAGGCGCAGCGCGTCGATCCCCGGCGCATCCACAGCCTCGGGTTCAGCGCCGGCGCGTTGCAGACCACCGCGATGAGCTTCCTGCGTGCGTCCTACCTCGCGAGCGTGGTCACGTACTCCGGCGGCGTGCCTCCGCAGTACGCGCCCGTCATCGGCGAGCCCGCGAACAAGCTCGCGGCGCTGATCTTCCACGGCGGCCTGACCGACGTCACGCGCGGCGTGGACTTCGCGAGCGCGAGCGCGACGTACCAGACGCTGCTCGCGGCCGCCGGGCACTTCGTCGCGATGTGCGATCACGGCAAGGGCCACGCGATCCCGCGCGATGCCGCGCCGAGCATCGCTGCCTTCTTCGCGGCGCACCCGTTCGGGACGTCCCCGTCGCCGTACACCGACGGGCTGCCCGCAGGGTTCCCGCCCTACTGCACTCGCTGATCCGCGGCGCGCCGGGCCGGGTCGCGCGCCTACTCGCGGATGCTCTGCTCGAGCTCGACGCCGAGCGAGACGAGGCGCGTGATCCGATCCTCGAGCTCCGCTTCGAGGCGTCGCGGCTCGCTGACGTCCCGGACCACGACGACCGCGCCGACGATCTGCCCATCGAGCCCGATCAGCGGCGACGCCGACATCATCACCGACCTCGTCGAACCATCGAGGCAGCGGAGCTGCCGGACCTCGTCGTGGCAGACGTGGCCGTCCAGCGCGCCCGCCAGCGGACTGCCCGGCGTCTTGAGGCCCTGGCCACCGGCCTCCCACCAGCCCAGCATCTCGCCGTAGGCATCGTTCTTGATCAGCTCGTCGGACTTGCAGATCCGCGCGACCGCCTCGTTGGACTGGCAGATCCGACCATCGGTGTCCGCGATCAGCACGCCGACGGGCAAGCTCTCGAGCAGCGCCGCCAGCTTCCGGCCGGCCTGCAGCAGCTCCTCGGTCTCGCGGATCTGGCGCTCGCGCTCCTTGAGCACCGCCGCCTTCTGCCGGAACGAGGCGTAGATGCCCATCTTCAGGCGCAGCAGATCGGGATCAAACGGCTTGCTGAAGTAGTCGACGCCGCCGACCTCGTAGCCTCGCTTGACGTGCGGGTCCTCCCGGTACACGGCGGTGATGAACACGATCGGGACGTCCTCGCAGCCCGGCAGCTTCTTGATCTGTGCCGCCGCCTCGAAGCCGTCCATGCCCGGCATCTGGAGGTCCATCAGGATCACGTCGATGTCGACGCGCTGCTGCATGAGCGCGATGGCCTCGGGGCCTGACCGCGCGAAGTGAAGGTCGAAGTCACGCTCGAGGACGGCCTCGACCGCCACCAGGTTGGCCGGGGTGTCGTCGACGGCGAGGATGGTCGGTTTGCGGGGCACGGTCCTCCAGCACCTATACACCGACCGGCCCTCCGGCTGGCACCCGATCCGGGCTCGGCGACGTGGGGGGGGTCAGGAGCGGGTCGTCGCGGGCGCACCCTGACGCGGCGGGTCATCGCAGAGCCGGCGGACGAGCGACAGGAGCTGGGTGGCCCGGAACGGCTTGTGGAGGACCTCGGCGACGCCGGGATCGAGCACGGGTTCTTCGCGGGATCCCGTCATCACGACCGTCGGGATCCGGATCAGCTCCTGATCGCGCCGCTGGGCCTCCCGGAACTCCGGCCCGGTCATCACCGGCATCTCGACGTCAAGCAGGATCATGCGGGGGCGGATCGCCCGCAGGAGCTCCAGCGCTTCCTGTCCATTGCTGGCGGTCATCACCGAGTACCCGGCGTGGCTCAAGAGCACGTCGAGCAGCTCGTGTGTGTCGCAGTCGTCATCGATGACGAGGACCGAGACCTCGCACAGCGCGCACGCACGGCTGTCGCAGGCACCGGGTCCGTGCTGAACGTGAGTCGTCGCCATTGCACGCCAGCTGCAGCACGATCAAGGCCACGTATATTCGGGGTTGTTCGCAGACGCTCGCAGAGCCGCCATCCCGCGCATGCCGAGCCGCCATTCCGGGCTCTCCGACCCGCGTGGTACCGTCGAGGACCGATGTCCCCTGCGACCCCCACCGAAAGTGATCGTGCGATCGCGGACGCCATGCCGCACATCGTGTGGATCAACGATGCCGACAACGTCGTCTCGTACTTCAACCAGAAGTGGACCGAGTACACCGGCCTGGCGCTCGCGGACACGCTGGCCGTCGGCCCGGGCTCGTGCGTCCACCCCGATGATCTCGCGGTCATGGTGGCGCTGTTCGCGCGCTCGCAGGAGAGCGGGACGGCCGTCGAGGCGACGTACCGCCTGCGGGGTCACGAGGGCGCGTATCGGTGGCACTTCGCGCGCGTGGTGCCGTTTCGCCGCACCGGGGCCAAGGTCGCGTCGTGGCTCGGGACCGCGACCGACATCCACGAGCGGCACCTGCTCGAGCAGGAGCGCGAGTACCTCGTGCAGTCGACGCGGGTGCTCGGCACGTCGCTCGACCTCGAGAAGACCCTCGCGGACGTGGCGCGCCTGCTGGTGCCGCAGGTCGCGGACTGGTGCGCGATCGATCTCGTGACGCCCACGGGCGTGGTCACCCGGCCCGCCGTGGCGCACGTCGACCCGTCGAAGGTCGAGCTCGCGTGGGAGCTGTGGCGGCGCGCGCCACCCAAGCCCACGGATCCGCAGGGGCTCTATGCCGTGCTCCGCACCGGGACGCCCGAGCTGACGCGCGAGATCACCGATGCCATGCTGGTCGCCGGGCTCCCGGACCCCGAGCTGCTCGCCCTCTACCGCGGCCTCGGCCTGCGGTCGGCGATGCTGGTGCCGTTGCCGGCCCGCGGCCGCGTCGTCGGCGCCCTGACCCTCGTCAGCGCGGAGGGTGGCCGGCTCTTCGATGATCGCGATCTCGCGTTCGCGACCGAGCTCGCGGCGCGGATCGCGACGGCGGTCGACAACTCGCAGCTCTATGGCGAGGCCATGCGGGCGCGGCACGCCGCCGAAGCGATCGCGCAAGAGGTCCAGGAGCAGAACGCGACGATCCAGGCGGCCTTCCTCGAGCTCCGGCGCGAGCGCGACGACGCCCTCGCGGCTCGCACCCGGGAGAGCTAGCCGCTCGTGAACCTCGACAGCTCCAATCGTCACAGCCAGCTGACCGAGCTGGCGCGCAGCAAGCTGATCAAGATCCTCGGTGCCGAGCAGGGCGAGCGCGTGTTCTTCGCGACGCTGCTCACGATGCAGCGAGACGAGCTGACGACCGCCGATGATCTCTACGAGTTCGCCGAGCTGCTGTCGGCGAAGGGCGGCATCGAAGCCGCGGTCGGTGCGCTGCTCGGCATGGCCGCGGTCGTCCGCGGTGCCTCGGGCAAGGCCGCCTTGGCGCGAGCTCCGGCATCGTAACGTTGCTTCCCTCCTGGCCCGGCGGGCGACGCAGCCGCCCACCGAGATCTCCGTACAACGCGGGCTCGCGCGGGTGAGGGTCGTCCAGGCGAGGACGGACGGCGCGTCGACGTTGCACCTCCAGGTGCGCCGCCCCGACGGCTCCGTCGACGAGCTCGCGTCAGCCTGCGCAGCGTCCGCAGCGACGCCGAGCAGTTCATCGTCGTGCGCGGCACCCCGAACGGCCGTGGCACCACGGTCGCGCGCAGCGATGAGAGCGATCGCCGCATGCGTGGCCTCCTCGAAGCTGCGCCCGACGCGATGTTGCTCGTCGACGATCGCGGGGTCATCGCGCTCGCGAATCATCAGACCGAGAAGCTGTTCGGCTACGACCGGCTCGAGCTGATCGGCCAGAAAGTTCCGCGGCTTCCTCGAGGCGGCACCCGATGCGGTCGTGATCGTCAACGCTGCCGGCGTGATCGTGCTCGTCAACTCGCAGACCGAGAAGCTGTTCGGCTACCCGCGGAACGAGCTGCTGGGCCAGCAGGTCGAGCTCCTCGTCCCGAGCGGTTCCGGAACCGGCATCCCGCTCACCGCGCCGGCTACTTCGGCGCGCCCCTGACCCGCGCGATGGGCTCGAGCCTCGAGCTCGACGGCCTGCGCAAGGACGGCAACGAGTTCCCCGTCGAGATCAGCCTGTCGCCGCTCGAACACCGTGTTGACCGTCAGCGATGACGGCCAAGGCATCGCGCCCGAGTTTCTGCCGCACGTCTTCGAGCCTTCAAGCAGGCCGATGGCTCCGCCTCGCGCTCGCATTCAGGGCTCGGGCTCGCGATCGTGCGCCACCTCGTCGAGCTCCACGGCGGGACGGTCACGGCGGCCAGCGCCGGAGCCGACCAGGGCGCCACGTTCACCGTCACCTTCCCGCGCAGCGAGGCGTCCGTGGTCTCGACGCAGGACCTCGTGAAGCGCGGCGGCATCCCGGAATGCCTGGGCCAGCTCGACGGCATCTCGGTCGACGACGAGCTCGATACCCGCGAGATGATGGTCGCGCTCCTGGCCGAGTGCGGAGCGTCGGCCTCGAGCGCCAGCTCCGCCGCCGAGGCGTTCGCGATGATCGCGCAGACGCCCCCGACGTGCTGCTCTCCGATCTCGGCATGCCCGGGGAAGACGGCTATTCGCTGATCCGTCGGATCCGCGCGCTGCCGGCGACGAAGGGCGGGGCGGTGCCCGCCGTCGCGATCAGCGGGTTCGCCGGGATCGAGGATCGCAACCGCGCGCTCGATGCCGGCTTCCAGAAGCACCTCGCCAAGCCCGTGAAGGCCGCCGACCTGCTCGCCACGGTCGCGCACCTGTCGGGGGCCACCGCCAAGTAGCGCGCTGGATCCAGTCGGGGCTCAGAGCGCGCGCAGCAGCACGAGCGCGACGCCGACCGCCGAGGCGACGATGAGAAACGAGACGAGCGCCAGCCTCCTCCACCCGCGGACGGGCGCCGCTCCGGGGGGACTCGTGCGCGCGGTCAGCACGAGTGGCACCGTAGCGCCGACGTGGGACGTCGTCGAGGTCCGCGAGGTCGCGCGCTCGTCGCTCGGAAGGACCCGCACGGACACCCTGCGCGCCAGCAGCACACCTCGATCGAGATGGAAGGCGCATGACCTCGTTCGTCGCGGCAGACGATCGTGGCACTCCGCACTCGCGCTTCACGCGATCGATGCAAGCTTGACGGGTATGAGGGTTAGATGGTTGGTGTCGGGGCCGGATGCACACGACCGCCTCGGACGCATGATGGAGCACGGGCGCGAGCTGCATCGCCAGTTCGCCGCGGAGGTGAGGCTCGCGAAGGACGAGCTGCAGAAGCTCGCCGAGGACACCGAGCGGCTCCGGCGGGAGGCCGAGGAGGCTCGCCCGCCGGGCAGCATCCGCGCGGCCACCGGGTGAGACCGCGGCAGCCTGCGGGCGAGCAGCGCCGATCAGCGCACGTCGGTGTACAGCCGCGCGAGCCGCGCCGGCGAGACACCAAGGCGATGTAGCAGCGGGAACACGTTGACGACCGCGGTGTGGAAGATCGGGCGCGCGATCCAGCGCCGGCCCGACACCTGGACCGACGCCGCGCAGGTCCGGACCTCGCCCCGCGCGCGCAGCCGACGAGACAGCTCGAGGTCCTCGAACAGCGGGACGTCGGGGAAGCCACCGACCGCGCGGAACACCGGCGCGCGGACGAACATCGCCTGATCACCATACGGCAACCGCGTGAGCCGCGACCGCACGTCGGCGAGGTGCAGCAGCGGCGCGAACCACGGCCGCGGCTCTTCGGCGACGGTCCAGGTCCGGAAGGCGCCGGCGACCACGCACGGATCGTGCAGCGTGCGGTCGACGTGCTCCATCGCGTCGGGCGGCAACGTCGTGTCGGCGTGCAGGAACAGCAGGACGTCGGCGCGCGCAACGTCCGCACCGGCATTGAGCTGGCGCGCCCTGCCCGCGCGGGCCGCGATCACGGTCGCGCCGCGCTCGCAAGCGATCGCCCGGGTACCGTCCGTACTGCCGCCATCGACGACGATCACGTCGCGGACGCCGGGGAAGCGCGCGAGCCCGTCGAGCGCGCGCCCGATTCGCTTCGCCTCGTCGAGCACCGGCATCACCACCGCCACCCGCGAGGCGGCGAGCACG
>JALZOI010000533.1 GCA_030857245.1 Myxococcota bacterium | reverse complement strand
GTGGTGAGCTGCAGCAGGATCAGCCGGCGCAGGCCGTCGCGGGTCGCGGCCGCCGCCGCCGCCGCCGACTCGAGCAGCCGCACGTCGACCGCGGTCTCGGCGTCGACGAGCGCGGGGTACGCGAGCATCGCGCGGCCTCCGACCTCGAGCGTGACCGACGGCGGCAGGACGTCGAGGTCCCACGCCTTGAGGCCGGTCCGTTCGTACTGCTGGCGCGGCGCACGCGCCCACAGCTCCCGCGCGCGCGCGCCGAGCGTGCGCTGGAGGTCGGTGACGTCGCGACCCTGCGCGAGCGTCCGATCCTGATCATCGACGACCCGGAACGACAGCGCGAGGTACGCGGGGACCGAGCGCAGGTCCCACGCGTCGCGCGGCACGCGATCCCCCGTGCGCTCGTAGATCGCGCGCTCGAGCGACGCCAGCATGGGGGCTTCAAACGGACGCAACGTGCCCGCGAGGGTGCGCGCCAGCTCGTCCAGCGGCGCCAGCGCCTTGCGCACCGACTTGGGGAGCGAGTCGAGCAGCGCGCGGAGCTTGACCTCGTGCCAGCCCGGGATGGTCCACGCGAGCACCTCGGGATCGAGCTGCGGGAGCACCGCGAGCGGGACGGTCACGGTGATGCCGTCATCGTCCTCACCAGGATCGAACCGGTAGCGCAGCGGCAGCGTCGCGCCGCGCACCGTGAGCTGATCGGGATAGCGCTCGGGCGACAGCTCGTGCGCCTCGTCGAGCAGGATGTCCGCACGCGACAGCTCGAGGATCGTCGGGTCGCGCGCCTCGGCCTCGCGGCGCCACCCCTCGAAGGTCTTGCCGCTGAACACGCTGTCGGGGAGGCGCTTGTCGAAGAAGCTCCACAGCGCGTACTCGTCGGCGAGCATGTCGCTGCGGCGCGCCTTGTCGCGAAGGTGCTGGACCTCGTCGAGGAGGCGGCGGTTGTGCTCCATGAACCGCGCCCGCGTGGGGTACTCGTGACGGACGAGCGCGTGCGTGATGAACAGCTCGCGACACAGGTCCTGGTTGAAGGGCGCGTAGGACACCTTGCGGTCCTTCACGATCGGCAGGCCGTAGAGCGTGACCTGCTCCTTCGCGACGACCTGCGCCGCCTTCATCTCCCAGTGCGGGTCGCCGTGGCTGCGCTTGCACAGCGAGCCGGCGGCCTGCTCGATCCAGCCGGGATCGATCTTGGCCACCGAGCGCGCGTACAGCTGCGACGTCTCGACGAGCTCGGCTGCCATCACCCACTGCGGCGGCTTGCGCGCGAGCGCCGACGACGGATGGATCAAGAAGCGGGTCTGGCGCGCCCCGACGTACACGCGAGACTCCACGTTCCACATGCCGAGCTTGCTGAGCAGGCCCGGCAGCAGCGCGCGGTGGATCTGCTCGCCGGACGCCGGCGCATCGTTGGGCGCGAAGTCGAGCTCGCGCATCACGCGGACGAGCTGCGCTTGGATATCCTCCCACTCGCGCATCCGGTTGAAGTTCAGGAAGTTCTCGCGGCACAGCTTGTAGAGCTGCGCCTTGGACCCGCGCCCGCGCGCCCCCGCGAGGGGGACCCTCGGCGCAGGGTGATTCCGGTCCTCAGGACGCGGACCGGAATCGGTCTTCCCGCCTCGGGCCTCCTGCCAGAACGCCCAGATCTTGAGGTAGCTCGCGAAGTCGCTGCCCTCGTCCTTGAACTTGCGGTGCGCCTCGTCGGCGCGCTGCTGCGCGGCGTGCGGACGATCGCGCGGGTCCTGCAGGCCGAGCGCGGCGGCGATGATCACGACCTCGCGCAGGGCGCCCTCGTCGCGCCCCCCGAGGATCATCCGGCCGAGCCGGGGATCGATCGGCAGCTTGCCGAGCTGCTCGCCGAGCGGGGTCAGCCGACCGTCGTCGCCGAGCGCGCCGAGCTCCTCGAGCACGCGGTAGCCTTCGTCGACGGCGCGCTTCTGCGGCGGATCGAGGAACGGGAAGCTCTCGATCGCGCCGAGCTTCAGCGCCTTCATGCGCAGGATGACGCCGGCGAGGCCGACCCGCTTGATCTCCGGATCGGTGTGCGACGGCCGGCTGTCGTAGTCCTGCTCCTCGTACAGCCGGAAGCACACGCCGCTCTCGGTGCGCCCGCACCGGCCCTTGCGCTGATCGGCGCTCGCCTTGGACACGGGCTCGACGAGGAGCTGCGTCACGCCGGTCCGCACGTTGTAGCGGTTGACGCGCGCGACGCCCGCGTCGACGACATACACGATCCCGGGGATCGTGAGCGAGGTCTCGGCGACGTTGGTGGCCAGCACGACGCGGCGCTGCGGGGCGGTCTGGAACACGCGCTGCTGCTCCGCGGCTGACAGCTTGGCATAGAGCGGCAGCAGCACGGTATGCGGCAGCGCGCGCTGCTCGAGCTCGCTCACGGCGTCGCGGATCTCGCGCTCGCCGGGCAGGAACACCAGCACGTCGTTGCGGGGATCGAGCTCGGTGATCTCGTTGACCGTGTTGGCCACCGCGTCGGCCAGGTCGGCCTCGTCCTCGCGCGGCGGCCGGTACAGCACGTCGACCGGGTACGTCCGCCCCGAGACCTCGATCACCGGCGCGCCGCCGAAGAACGTCGAGAACCGCGCGGTCTCGAGCGTCGCCGAGCTGACGATCACCCGGAGGTCGGGCCGGCGCGGCAGCAGCTGCTTGAGGAAGCCGAGCAGGAAGTCGATGTTGAGGCTGCGCTCGTGGGCCTCGTCGATGATGATCGTGTCGTAGCCGCGCAGCATCGGATCGCCCTGGATCTCGGCGAGCAGGATGCCGTCGGTCATGAACTTGATGTACGAGCTCCGCTTGATCTTGTCGTTGAAGCGGACCTTGTACCCGACGACCTCGCCGAGCGGCGTCTCGAGCTCGTCGGCCACGCGAGCCGCCACGCTCGTCGCGGCGATCCGCCGCGGCTGCGTGCAGCCGATGTAGCCGTTGACGGCGCGTCCCATCGCCAGGCAGATCTTCGGCAGCTGGGTCGTCTTGCCCGAGCCGGTCTCGCCCGCGACGATGATCACCGGGTGCTCGTCGATCGCGTTCGCGATGTCGATGACGCGCGCCGTGATCGGCAGGTCCGCGGGGAACCGCACGCGCTCGCTGAGCTGCAGCCCGGGTCGCAGCACCGCCGGGGCGGCGACGGCAGCGGGCACGGCGGCCGTCGGGTCGAGGGGCGCGGGAGGTCCAGTCATCGGGGCGGCCTGGCCGGGGGACCAGGGAGTAGCACGCCGCAGGTCCTGTCAGCTCCGCGTCGCGTGCGCAACCGCGCGGCCCGATCGAGCTTGCGGGCGAGCCGCGTGCGTACGGCAGGAGGCGCTCGGGCGTCGTGCCGCGTACGGATGAAGGGCGCCGCCGACCGACGGCCAGGAGGTTGGTTCGTGCACGATCGTGACGATTGACACGCGGCTGGCACGTCGCAGCGTGCCGAGACCGGCCAGCACGTGTCACGAGGTCGGCTCGGGCGTTCGATCCGACGAGACCTCGATCGAGGTACGACCGCGTCGATGACGCGATTCGCAGTTCTCTCGGTTCTGTGCATCCTCGCCGCGTGCAGCTCTCCGGAGCCTGGTGGTCCTTCGCAGTTCATCGCGGTGGGAGAGGGCGGGACGATCGCGAGCTCGGACGATGGCATCGAGTGGCGCGTCGAACGGTCCGGCGTCACAGCAGACCTCTCCAGTGTAGCTACCGGACCTGGCATCGTCGCGGTTGGACGAGATGGCACGATCGTCTCGTCCGCCGATGGGTCCGATGGACCAAGCGTAGCTCCGGAACGCCAGCCGATCTGTCTCACGTCACGTTCACCGGTGAGAAGTTCGTCGCCGTCGGCGGAAGCTGGGAGCTCGGCGCCGTCACCGTGGAGTCGCGCGATGGCGCGCGCTGGACACGAGTGGACTCTCCTCCGGATCAGATGTTTCACGCGGTCGCGTACGTGGCCGACACCTTGGTCGCAGCGGCCTATTCTCGCAACGATCGGCAGCGCCCGTCGTTGTTCACGTCGCGCGTCGCTGCAGGAACGGCGATCGGCGGGTGGACTCCCCAGCCGGGCCCCGATTTCTACGATGCACTTTCGATCGGCAACATCACGATGGTCGTCGGCGGCAGCACCGTCTCGACTTCGCTCGACGGAACCACCTGGAACGAGCGTGCGCTGCCGAGTGCCCATCTGGTCAGCGGCATCGCGAGCAGCGGTGCCGTCCACTCGATTGTCGGTGAGCTCGGCACGATCCACAGCTCGAACGACGGCGTCGCATGGATCCAACGTGTCTCGCCGCTCGGCCTTCGGTCCTTTCGCGATGTCACCTACGGCGCATCGCTCTTCGTTGCGGTGGGCGAGCGCGGCGCGATCATCACGTCTGCCGACGGTGCGCGATGGTCTGCGCAAGCGATCGACGTGAGCGTGTGGTTGGCCAGCGTGGCCTACGCTCCCGGCGCACCGTGACGCGCGCGAGGGACTTGGTGGATCGCGAACGCGGAGCGGCCAGCCATCGAGAAGTGCGATGCCGCAGCACCCTGTCGCGACAACGTGTTTCGGCGCGAACCGCAGCGAGTTTGAGGCCGTCGGCCGCGACGCCGGGCAAGGCGACGCGAACAGCCGACCTGGATGCCGCGGACGTAGGCGGCCTCTTCAGCGATGCGGCTGGATCGCCACGACAGCGTACGAGCATGACTGAAGAGGTGGCGATGGGAGCCGCGCTGCTGGTGCTGGTTCTCGGAGGCTGCTCGGCGGCGCCGTCGACCGCGGAGCACGACCGGCCATTACCCGTGGCGAAAGGGAAGCCCGACATGAGCGACGCGAGACCCGAGGATGACGCCCGCGTGACATCCTGCGGCGACCTGGCGTGCCTGCAAGCCCATGAAGGCGAGGTCGTCGATCTCGTCGGCACGTTCGGGTTCCCGCCGGATCGTAAGCGCAAGGGGCAGCACCGTTTCACCGTGACCCTCGCTGATGGCACGAAGGTGATCCTGCCGAACCCGGCGACGGACGCGCTGCGGGAGACGCTGGCGGCGGACAACGATCGCCAGCCCGTGGCGGTGCGGGGCCGCATCTACACGCGCGACATTCCCGAGCAGTACGGCATCATCGAGAGCACGGCGGATCCGCATGTCGTCGAGCTTTTCGCTGCGACCATCTCGCGCTGAACGCGTGGCGGGACCCGCATCGGATCCCAGCGTGGCTGTTCGTGGCGAGCGCTTCCTTCGTCCATCCGCCGCGCTCACGGACGGCGGCGCCAGCCGGCCGCGGTGAGGTTGGTCCCGTCGTAGCCGCCCCATGCGACGACCTCGGCGCCGGTCCAGATGACCGTCGGTCCGATCGCACCGTACTCGTCGACAGCGCTCCAGGCGTCGCGGCCGACATGGTAGCGCGCCGCGCCGGGGGCCGGCGTGGCGGCCTCGTCCGGCTCGCCGACCACGACGAGGTCCTCGCC
>JALZOI010000532.1 GCA_030857245.1 Myxococcota bacterium | reverse complement strand
CCCAAAGCGACGAAGCACGGACTCGTCCGACAGCTCGAACGGCTCGGTTTCCGCGTCACCCTCGAGGAGGCCGCCGCATAGAGCTCGAACGCTATTTTCGTGGCAGCCACAGAGCCACAGAGCAGAGATCAATTTCGGATCACGCGGGGCGGAACACGCACGGGCGATTGACGGAACATACGTCGAACGATCAAAAAAAGATCCTCTGTGGCTTTGTGGCTCTGTGACCGAAATCGGGCACACGTACCGCCCGTGCGAACGGACCGCGCGAAGCGCGAACCGCGGACCAAATTTTGGGCGTCTCGGGGACGCGTCAGCTCTTCACCGCAACGTCGCGCTCGCTCAGCATCGTGCGCACCTTCTCGAGTAGCTCGCCCCGATGGAACGGCTTGGTCAAGAACTGCGAGTCGGCAAGCGGCGAATGCTGATGGTAGCCCGACATGAAGAGGATCTTCATCGACGGGCGCTGCGCGCCGAGGTCGCGCGCGAGGTCGCGGCCCGACATGCCGGGCATGACGATGTCCGTGAGCAGAAGATCGATGTTGCCCTTGTGTGCGCCGGCGACGGCGAGTGCGTCGGGGCCCGAGGAGGCCCTGAGCACGGTGAAGCCGCACGAGCGCAGGAGACGCTCGGTGACGCGGCGGACGCTGTCGTCATCGTCGACGACGAGGACGGTGCCGACGACGTCCTTGACGAGCGGAATGTCGCGCGTGACGTCGCCCGCGAGCTCGGTGGCGGGGAGCAAGATGCGGAACAGCGTGCCCTGGCCGAGTTGCGACTCGACGACGATGTCGCCGCCGGCGTGCTGCACGATGCCGTGCACGGTCGCGAGGCCGAGTCCGGTGCCTTTGCCGCGGGCCTTGGTGGAGAAGTATGGTTCGAAGATGCGAGCGATGACGTTCGGCGGGATGCCGCCGCCCGAGTCCGCGACCTCGATCGCGACGTAGCGGCCTGGGCCGATCGCGCGGGCGTTCGCACGGTCTACGTCGACGTCGACGGTGTTGACGCGCAGCTCGACGCGGCCGCCGTTCGGCATGGCATCGCGCGCGTTGACGACGAGGTTCATGAGGATCTGCTCGAGCTGTGCCGAGTCGATGAGGATGCGCGGCATGCGCGGGGCGATCGAGGTGACGAGCTGGATCTGCTGGCCGATCGTGCGCAGGAGGAGCTTCTCCATGCCGGTGACGACGCGCGTGACGTCGATGACGCGCGGCTTCACGAGCTCGCGGCGCGAGAACGAGAGGAGCTGCTTGGTGAGCTCGGCGGCGCTCGTGGCGGCGTGCGTGATCTGATGCGCGTCGTCGCGTGCATCGGCGTTCTCGAGCGATTCCTCGAGCATGTTCGCGTACGTCATGATGACGTGCAGCAGGTTGTTGAAGTCGTGCGCGATGCCGCCGGCGAGCTGACCGATGAGGGCGACGCGGTCGCGGTGGGCGATCTGGTTCTGACGCTCGCGCTCCTCGGTGATGTCGTTGATGACGATCACGCTCTCGCGGCCATCGTTGGTCGTGTTCGCGACGACCGAAAACGTGCGCTCCGAGTCCGGGTTCGTGATCTGCGTGCGCACGTTCGCCGCGACGAGGGTCTCGCACGGGATGCCGGCGATCACTTCGGTCACGCAGCCCGGGCGAATCTCACCGAGGTCTTCGTTCCGCTTCGTGACCCAGCGGTTGACCATCGTGCACACGCGATTTTCGTCGAGCACGACGACACCGAGCGGCAGGTCGCGCACGACACGCTCGAGGCGGCGCCCCTCGTCGCCGATGACGGACTGGACCTGGCGCACGAGCATCGCGTTCTTGATCGCGAGCGCGGTGGGGCCTGCGATCGCCTCGAGGAGCTCGAGCTCCTTGGGGCCGAACACGTTCGACGTCGCGGTCGAGTCGACCTGGATGAGGCCGAGCCATTCGGTCTCGTCCGCTTGATAGCGGAGCGGTACAGCCATCACGGACCGAACGTTGTGGGCCGACAGGCTCGCCGATCGCTGCAGCACGACGTCGCTGTCGACCTCGGTGTTGAGGTAGGGCTGGTGCGTGACCATCACCTGGCCGAGCACGCTCGACGAGACGGCGAAGTCATCCTCGTCGCCATCGCGGCTCTTCGTGACCGTCATGAACGGTGACTTCGAGCTCGGTCCGTAGACGACGATCGCCGCGCGGTCGGCGCGCAGCAGCTGGAAGCAGGTCGCGAGCACACGCTCGAGCACGCGCTCGAGGTCGTGCTCGACACCGACGGCGCGCGTCAGCTCGACGACGGCACGCAGGCGCACGAGCTCCTGATCGTCGGAGACAGCCTGCGCGGCGGAGTCTTCGAAGCGAAGGCGCGCGGCGCCGATCATCAGCTCGTCGCCGTGGCGTAGGCGAGCGTCGGTGACCTTGCGGTTGCCGACGAACGTGCCGCGGCGACTGCCGAGGTCACGCACGTGATAGGTGCCGTCGTCGGTACGGATGATCTCGGCGTGTGCGGCGGAGACCATCGGGTCGTCGACCCGGATCTGACAGGCTTCACTGCGGCCGATGGTCGTGTGAGCACCGACTGCGTGCGCGCGCTGCCCGGGCAGCTCGATCAGGGTCGCCATACGTTGCACTCTATGCTGGGTCGGCCATTCGACCCGGGGGTGTTGTGGCGAAGGGTGATCGCTGGGGTATTTCCGCATATCACACCTCGCCCGACCACCACTTCATTTCGGAAGTTCGGAGATGATCAGGGTGCTGTTGCGAAACCCCGAGGTTCCGCACCCCGTGAGCATCGGCAAGGCGCCGCTGACGACGCACGGTGGGCGCACGCCGGTGTCGTAGAAGCGCGTGTGACGCGCTTGCGAGATGCAGCGGGCGCCGTTCGGATTCCACTCCGCCTCCGCGCCCCAAGCCTCGGTGTCCTTCTGGATCCCGAGCGAGTCGTAGAGGTTCACCGCGTTGCCGGTGACCGTGTACGCGACCCCGGTTCCGCAGAAGTCGCCGCGGAGGAGGCGCACGCACGCGAGCATGTGGTTCGTCGTGGTCGAGGTCTTGTAGCCCATCTCCACGCACTTCGCGACGCTCGCGCCGCGGCAGGCGAACGTGAAGTTCGTCGACGATGCGGAGTGCGTGCCGTTCTCGGCCCAGGTGCCCATCACCTGGAGTGCACGCACCGCCGGATCCCCGCACAGCGGTTGCCAGCCGGAGTCGCTCGAGTACGTGATCCCGTACGACCACACGTTAGTGTTCGGTGCGGCGAGCGTCGACGCGGAGTCGATGCGAAGCTTGAGCGTCGCGCCGCTCGAGAGCGTCGCGACGAGGATCGAGCCCACCGAGCTCGCCGTGAGCTGCTGGCCGGTGCTCGTGTTGGTACCCGTCAGCGAGGTGCCGTTGAGCGAGACGCCGTTGAGCGAGACGCCGTTGAGCGAGACGCCGTTCAGCGACACGCCGTTGAGCGAGACGCCGTTCAGCGACACGCCGTTCAGCGACACGCCGTTGAGCGAGACGCCGTTGAGCGACACGCCATTGGAGGAGACGGAGGCCTGTTCGGTCTCGGCCTCACTCTCGACCGCTGGGTCGTCGATGGCGCACGCGACGAGCAAGGAGCTCGACAACATCTCGAGCAATAAGTTTCTCGTCATGCAGGAGACAATCGGCCTTCTCCGTAACTTCTTCGGGGAGCGATCGGATATCGAGAGCGATCCGATCGGGTACCAGCACGCAACGCGCAGAGCACAGACCGAGCTCGTGCCTCCGCGTCGGTGGGGAACACGTAGCGGTCTGCGAGATTTGCTGTCTTGCGAGCCGCTGCGCGCCGCGATCCGCGCGTAGGCGCTGGAAGCCGGCGTACGCGGCGGAGACCATCGGGTCATCGTCGACGCGGACCTGGCACGCATCGCTGCGGCCGATGATCGTGTGGCACTAACTTCGTGCGAGCTCGCTCGATCAGGGCAGCTCGTCGATGAGGACGGCGCCGCTGTTGAAGTTGCCGCAAAGGTCCTTGAGCTTCTCGAGCGCGCAGGTCGGTTTGAAACCGAGCTGCTCGAACCGCGTGTAGCGCGGCTTCGTGATGCAGAGTGCGCCCGCCGGCGACCACTCCGCCTCGACCATCCAGCTGTTCGTGTCGAACTGGATCCCGACGTTGTCGTAGAGGTTCAGGGTCGTGCCGTCCACCGTGTAGGGCGTGCCGTCGCCACAGAAGTCACCACGGAGGAGGCGCACGCAGGTCGCGAGCTCGGTCGTGCGACCGTTCCAGGTCTTGTAGCCGAGCTCCACACACTTCGCGATCGTACGGTTCCGGCACGCGAACGTGAAGTTCTCACCGCTCGCCGTGTACGCACCGCCCGTGGGGACGCCGCGCTCGGTGTTCCAGGTCCCGTCGACCGCGAGCGCACCCGCGCTGCACAGCGGCTGCCAGCCATCCGCAGTCTCGTACGAGACCGCGTAGGACCAGACGTCGCTGTTCTCGCCGGTGAGCTGGGTCGCGGCATCGATACGGAGCTGGAGCGTCGTGCCGTTCGAGAGCGCCGCGACGAGCTGCGGCCCGACCGACGAGAGCGTGATGTGCTCGCTGTTGTCGGTGCGCGTGCCGTTGAGCGAGACGCCGTTGAGGGAGACGCCGTTGAGCGAGACGCCGTTGAGGGAGACGCCGTTGAGCGAGACGCCGTTGAGGGAGACGCCATTGAGCGAGACGCCGTTGAGGGAGACGCCGTTGAGGGAAACGCCGTTGAGCGAGACGCCGTTGAGGGAGACGCCGTTGAGCGAGACGCCGTTTGCCACTTCCGCGTGTTGCGTGGTCTCGTCGATCTCGTGCGGCGCATCGACACAGCCGACCAGCATCAGACTCGATACCCAACCGAGGCGCGCGCTCTTCATCATAATTGGTAGAGTCGGCCTTTTTACGGTTCTAGATAGTGAACGCTCGGGTAGCTCTAGCGAGCGACGGACGCGCAGAGCCGCAGGCCGAGGCTCGTGTCCTTCGCGTCAGCAGTGAGCACGTACCGGTTCGCGATATTCGCCGTCTTGCGATCGTGGTAGTAGCTGCCGCCGCGACTGACGAATTCGCCGGGATGCTCGCCGACGGTCCACTCGAACGCGTTGCCGGTGACATCGTGCAGCCCGAACGGGCTCATCGACTCGGGATGGCTGCCGACCTCGTCGGGGCCCATCAGCGCGCGTGTATGCGTGACGTCGAGATTCGCCTCGCTGTAGTCGAGCCGGTCGCCGATCGGGAAGCCGCGGCCATCACCGCCGCGCGCGGCCCGCACCCACTCGAGCTCGGTGCAGAGGCGCGCGCCGGGAACCTTGCCGGTCTGATCGAGCCACTTCGCGTAGTCCTGCGCCTCGAGCGGTGAGACCGCGGTGATCGGGAACCGTCGCCAGTCTTGTTTCACCAGCTCGGTGCGGCCCGTGTACTCGATCGGCTCGCCCCACTTCGCCGTGAAGCGCTGGGCCTGCGGCTGCATCGTGATCTTCCATG
>JALZOI010000531.1 GCA_030857245.1 Myxococcota bacterium | reverse complement strand
GGCCGCGACCACGGCGACCAAGCCGGCCGCGACGGCGGCGACCGTGCCCGCTGCCGGTGGTCCCCCGAGCGCGGACGAGCCGCTTGCCGCCGACGGCATGGCGAAGATCACGATCGATGACTTCGGCAAGATCGAGCTCCGCGTCGGTAAGGTGCTGACCGCGAGCGCCGTCCCGAAAGCCAGGAAGCTGCTCCACCTCTCCGTGGATCTCGGGGAGAGCCGGCCGCGCTCGATCGTGGCAGGGATCGCCGAGGCGTACACCCCCGAGGCGATCATCGGGAAGCAGGTCATCGTGGTCGCCAACCTGCCACCCGCGACGCTGCGGGGTGTCGTGTCGGAAGGCATGATCCTCGCCGCGGGTGACCAGGCCATCCTCGGACTTTCCGCGCTCGATCAAGACGTGCCCCCGGGAACCCGGGTACGATAATCGCGTCAATGTCCGAGCACCGCCGCGCTGCGCGCCTCGTGGTCAACGCGCCTGCCGTCATCGAGTCGATCGGGCAGGTCCCGATGTTCCTGCATCCGAATCTGCAGGCCGTGTTTCGCCGCGTCGATGCCGACACCACGACGCTCGGCAAGCGGTTCCCCGCGGTCATCCGCGATCTCTCGACGAACGGTGCCTTCATCACCGGCGCGCCGCTGCCGCTGCTCGCGCGCGTCGCGCTCAAGTTCGAGGTCCGCGGCATCGGGCCCATCGATGCGGTCGGCTGGGTGCTGTGGCAGCGCGCGAACGACTGCGAGCTCCCGACCGAAGGCGGCACGACGACGCTGCCGAAGGGTTTCGGCGTGCTGTTCGAATCCATCCCACTCGAGACGCGCGCCGCGATCGCGTCGCTCGTCGCGAAGGTCTGAGCGCTTGGCGACGCACCGGTTCCGGCCTCGCTACCGCGGCGTCGCCTGGACCTCGGTCGGCGTCGGTGGCTCGCTCGCCGTCGTGGCCGCGAGCGTCGGCTTCGTGATGCTGCCGCTCGTCACCGGCGCGATCGGGGTCGCGGCCGGCGCGGCCTACCTCGCCTCGCCGACGTGGCGGCTCGCGGTGACCATCGACGACGGCGGGCTCGAGGTCGGCACCGCGAAGCGCCGCCGCTTCCGGCTCGCGTGGGCGGACGTGGTCCGCGTGGTCGCCGCGCCAACGTCCAGCACCTGCTTCGTCGATGGCGGCGCACCCGAGCGCAGCCTGCTGGTCCCCGGCGACGGCGCGCCCGCGCCCTACGATATCGAGGATCGCCCCGGGCTCGTGCAGGCCATCCTCGCTCGCGTCCCTGCCTCCAAGGTCCAGACCGTGGCGTCGCTCGAGCAGGCACCGCCAGCGCCCTGATCGCCGGCCTCGCCCGCCGGGTCGCCTGCCATCTGGTAGGGTGCGCGCGTGTCGTTCCAGTTCCCGAGCAACACGATCACGATCGACGCGGCGCTCCGCGACCTCGTGCAGGGCAGCCCGCGCGCCCGCGCGCTCGCGGCCCATGCCCTCGGTGACGTCACCGATCCAACGGAGAAGCACCGCGCGCTCGAGGCGTTGATCCGGGCGCTCGACGACGATCGCCCCGAGGTCCGCTCCGAGGCGGCGTCGTCGCTCGGTGATCTCAAGGACGAGGCCGCGATCCCGCACCTGATCAAGCGGCTCGACGATGGCATCGCGGCGGTCCGCCAGAACGCCGCGATCGCGCTCGGCACGATCGGCCACCCGGACGGCTTCGATCACCTCGCGCTCGCGCTGCGCCAGGGGCCCGCGGATCTCCGCTTCCAGGCGGCGACCTCGCTCGCCGAGATCGACGGCACCCGCGCGTTCGAGCCGCTCGTCGCGGCGCTCGGCGATGGCGATCCACAGGTGGTCGGCGCGGCCGCGCTGTCGCTCGGTGCGATCGGCGATCAGCGCGCCGTGCCCGCTCTTCGCCCGGTGCTCGCCCATCGCGAGCTCGCCGCCCGGTTCGACGCCGCCTACGCGCTCGCCGAGCTCGGCGATCCGACCGGCCGCGCGATCCTCGTCGATGCCCTCGCGGATCTCGAGCGCGCCTGGGACGCCGTCACCGCGCTGATCACGCTCGGAGGCCCCGAGGATGCCGAGGCGCTCGGGCGGGGCCTCACCAATCGCAAGGTGCCGCCCGAGGCGACCGTGCTCGCCGCCGGCGGCATCCTGCGGATCGAGCTCGCCACGTCGCCCCCCCGCCGGGCCGATCGCAGCAGTCCGGACGTCGAGGCGGCCCGCCGCGTGCTGCTCGCCGGGCTGGCCGCGCGCAAGGTCCACGTCCGTGGGCTCGCCGTCGAGCAGCTCGGTGCGGTCGGCGGCGCGTGGGCGAAGGAGCCGCTCGAGAAGCTCGCGCGCTCGGGCAAAGGCGGCGAGGTCCTCGAGGCGATCAGCGCGGCACTCCGCGCGATCGAGGAACGCGCGAGCTGATGCTGTTCGACTCGCACGCCCATGTCGATGGACCCGAGTTCGACGCCGATCGCGACGAGGTGCTCGCGCGGGCCCGCGCCGCCGGCGTCCAGCGCATCATCGTGATCGGGGCGGTGGGCGATCCCACGAGCGCGGAACGCTCGGTCGCCCTCGCCGAGCGCGACCCCGACGTGTGGGCCACCGTGGCGACGCATCCCCACGACGTCGAGAAGATGACGCCGGCATGGTGGGAGGTCCACGAGCGCCTCGCCCGCCATCCGCGCGTGGTCGCGATCGGCGAGACCGGGCTCGACTATCATTATGATCACTCGCCGCGCGAGCTCCAGCAGGCGGCGTTCGCGCGGTTCATCGAGCTCGCCCATGCCGTCGGCAAGCCGGTGGTCTGCCACATCCGCGACGCCCACGAGGACGCCCGCCGGATCCTGGTCGAGCACCGCGCGCTCGAGCTCGGCTGCATCGTCCACTGCTTCACGGGCACGCCCGACGACGCGCGCGCCTACGCCGAGCTCGGCTGCTACGTGTCGTTCTCGGGCATCGTCACCTACAAGACGGCTCAGCCGCTGCGCGACTCGGTGCCCCTGGTCCCCCGCGATCGGCTGCTGATCGAGACCGATTGCCCCTACCTCGCCCCGATCCCCCGGCGTGGAAAACGCAACGAACCGGCGTTCCTCGCACACACCGCCGAGGTGGTCGCCCGCTGTGCGGGCATGAGTTACGAGGACTTGGCCGATCAGACGGCGCTGAATGCCTGTCGCGTCTTCCGGATCGAGCCACCCCCTTCCGCTGCTTGACGGGGGTTTGCACCGCGGGTATAGATTGCGACCTCGTTTCGGTCACGTAGGAGCTGTTCGCGATGACGATGAAGATTGGCCTTCTGGGCAAGAAAGTTGGAATGACGCAGGTGTTCGCGGATGACGGCGAAGCCGTTCCCGTGACCGTGATCCTGACCGGTCCGAACCTCGTCGTTGGGACCCGCACCGAGGAGCGCGACGGTTACTCCGCTCTCGTGCTCGGCTTCGACGAGAAGCCGGTCCGCCTCGCGAACAAGGCCGAGATGGGCGCCACCAAGGCGACCAACGGCAAGCCGCAGCGCTTCATCCGCGAGATCCGGCTTCCCGCGGACGAAGTCGCCAAGTACACGGTGGGCCAGGCGCTCAACCCGCAGGACGTCTTCGCCGACAACACCGCGATCGACGTCGAGGGTTGGAGCAAGGGCAAGGGCTTCCAGGGCGTCATCAAGAAGCACCACATGCGCGGCAAGCCGCGCACCCACGGTAACCACGAGTACTTCCGCCACGGCGGCTCGATCGGTTGCCGCCTGACCCCGCAGCGCGTCCACAAGGGCAAGCGCATGGCGGGTCAGATGGGCAACGAGAAGGTCACCGTCCAGAACCTCCAGCTCTTTCGCATCCTCCCGGAAGAGGGCTGCATCCTCGTCCGCGGCGCGGTGCCGGGCGCGGCCAACGAGTACGTCGTCGTGACGATGGCCGCGACGCGCACGAAGTACGCGCGCAAGGGCGCGGGCAAGGAAGAGGTGCGGTCGAAGAACCCGCTCAAGGCCTCCAAGAAGGCCGCAGCGGGTCGCGGCTAAGCCGACGTCTCTGTGCGCAGAACGCCCGGCGCAACGAGCGTCGGGCGTTTTCGTTTTCAGACTGCCAAGGTCACAGCTGTATGGCCAAGCTCGAGGATCGGGGGACCCGGCGCGATCGCTTTCATCAGAAGGCGAAGCGTGAAGGGTTCCTCGCGCGCGCGGTCTACAAGCTCGACGAGATCGACAGCAAGTTCCACCTCTTCAAGCCAGGTGCGCGCGTCCTCGATCTCGGCTGCGCGCCGGGCTCGTGGCTGCAGTACGCCCGGCAGAAGGTCGGCGACCGCGGCGTGCTCGTCGGGCTCGATCGCGAGCGGTTGAAGAACGGGCCGTCGGGCGCGCGCATCGAGGTCGGCGACGTCATGACCATCGACATCGCGCAGCTCAAGGGTGACCTGCCCGCGTTCGACGTCGTGCTGTCGGACATGGCGCCCGACACGAGCGGCGTGCGCTCGATGGATCAGGCGCGCAGCGAGGCGCTGTTCGAGCGCGCCCTCGAGATCGCGACGCTCGTGCTCGCCCCGGGCGGCAACTTCGTCGGCAAGCTGTTCCAGGGCTCCGAGTTCAAGAAGCTGATCGAGGAGGTGCGCGCGCGGTTCGAGGTCGCGAAGACGGCGAAGCCGGCGTCGAGCCGGCAGATCTCGATCGAGCAGTACGTCGTTGGCAAGGGCTTCAAGGCCGTGCCGGCAGCGCCGGCCAGCCCGGCGGCGGCGCCCGCGGGCACCGCCGGCTCGACGCGCGGTTCCACGTCATGAGCCCTCCCCTCCGCCTCGTCATCGACCGCTGGGGCGAGCCCCATCCGCGGCGGATCGAGCAGGCCGTCGAGATCCTGCATCGCGGCGGCGTCGCCGCCTACCCGACCGATTCCGTGTACGCGCTCGGTTGCGCCCTCGAGTCGCGCGACGCCATCGAGCGCATCCACCGCGCGAAGGGCATGCAGCGCAACCAGCGCCTCGCGCTGATCTGCCCCGATCTGTCGTCGGCCGCGCACTACGGCATCTTCTCGCAGACCGCGTTCCGGCTCGCGCAGCGGATCTTCCCCGGGCCCTACACGCTCGTCGTACCGGCGACCCGCGAGGTCCCGAAGACGCTCACCGATCACAAGCGCCGCACCGTCGGCATCCGCGTGACGAGTCATCCCGTCGCGCAGGCGCTCGCGCGAGCCCTCGGGCGGCCGCTGCTGACGACGAGCGCGCTCGTCCCCGAGACCCACGAGCCGTGCCGCGATGCGGACGAGATCCTCGACGTCTTCGAGAACCACATCGACGTCGTGCTCGACAGCGAGCAGACGCCCGCCGAGCCCTCGACGGTGCTCGAGGTCGATGGCGAGGAGATCACGCTGATCCGCCTGGGCCAGGGCTCGCTCGACGGCATCCTCGATCTCGTCACGCTGCCGACCGACGAGCCCGAGAAGAAGAGCCGGTTCTCGCGGCGCTAAGAGAAGAGAAGAGAGCCGGGT
>JALZOI010000530.1 GCA_030857245.1 Myxococcota bacterium | reverse complement strand
GAATGGGTCACGATCAAGCACCGGCCCCGACGTCGCAGCTCACGCCCGCGGCGGCCGTCGCAGCCGCGGTCGCGCCGGCGCCCGCGCAGGATCACGCCCCGGGTGCGAGCCCGCTCGCCGCTCTGGCACAGGACTCGGAGGCAGCGTGGACCGCGGTCGAGGCTTTCGCGAAGACCGGCAAGGGCTCCGCGGCGGGGATGCCGTTTTGCAGATACCAGGGCAGACGCGCTACCCTCGACGCGTGGATCGGGCGTGGCTGCTGGTGTTGTTCGCGGGCTGCAGCGGGTCGGGCGAGCCTGACTTGGCGGGCCCACGCCCCGCTGCGGCGATCCCGGTCCGCGCTGCCGCCGGTGCGGTCGCGGTCGACGACGCACCCGCCTCGGGCGTCGCCGTCGATCAGCGCCTGGCCGTCGATCAGCGCCCGGCCGTCGATCCCAGCGCCGGCCCGGGCGACCGCCCCGATGACGCGCCCGCAAGCAAGCCGCTGGTCGTGCCGATCGACGCCCGCATCATCGACATCAAGCGCAGCCCCGACGCGCTGACGGTCACCATCAACCGCGGCGGTCGCCACGGGATCACCCCGGCGTGGCGCGGCGAGTTCCTGACCGCGGCGAATCGCCCCGGGGGAGTCCGGTTCGCGCTCACTCGTATCACGGCACACACGTGCCTCGCGGTGGTCCGCCTGCGCGAGCTCCCGAGCGAGCACGTGCGCCTATATCCGGCAGGCATGGCAGGCACGGCAGGCACGAGATAGCCAGGCAGGAGCGAGGCAGGAATGGGTCACGATCAAGCACCGGCACCGACGTCGCAGCTCACGTCCGCGGCGGCCGTCGCAGCCGCGGTCGCGCCGGCGCCCGCGCAGGATCACGCCCCGGGTGCGACCCCGCTCGCCGCTCTGGCGCAGGACTCGGAGGCAGCGTGGACCGCGGTCGAGGATTTCGCGAAGACCGGCAAGGGCTCCGCGGCGGGGATGCCGCTGCTGCTGCGCTCGATCCCGCGGACGAAGCGCGAGGACGCCTACCTCCTGATGCCGGAGCTCGCCGCCCGCATGGGTGGCGAGCGGTTCCTCGAGTGCGCGGCGGCGTTCGGCTACGCGCCGTACTTCGCGATCAGCGTCGCGCTCGATACGGCGAAGCCACCCGCGACGCCCGCGGCGCTCGGCGCCTACCTGCGCGGGCGCAGCGTCGACGAGCTGGCCGCGCTCGACGCGAGCCCGCCCGTGATCAAGCAGCTGCAGGCGCTGCTGCCCGGTCCGCTCGGGCTGGTGATCCCGCAGCTCGCGGAGCTGCCCCGGCGATCCACGACAAGCGAGCGCTGCTCCACTGGTTCTTCGAGTCCGCCGGCAGCGCCACCGTGCTCGCACTCGCCGTCGCCCAGGCCGGCTCGGCGACGCTCGCCGCGACGCTCGATCTCGATCCCGTGCTGTGGAGCTTCCTCGATCACCTCGACATCGGCAGCGGCGAGGTCCTCGGTGGCTCGCTCGGACAGCTCGCGAAGGCGACGCAGGACCCCGTCGCCAAGCGCAAGCTCGACAAGATCCTGAAGACGCTGCCGCAGTTCGACGATGCGCAGCCCGAGAACGCTGCGGCGGTGAGCGCCGCGCGGACGCAGCGCCAGCAGGACGCGCGCGCCGAGCTCGACGCGCACATCGCGGGCGACATGCCGACCACCGCGATCCTCGACGCGACGGCGCGGGCGGGCGGCATCAGCGGTCTGCCGACGAAGGAGATCGCGGCGAAGCTGCGCGGGCAGCCCGCGAGCGTGGTGCTGCAGTACGTTATCGCGTCGACCATGGAGTCGAGAGCGGCGATGGCGATGCTGCTCGCGTCACCCGACGTCGCCGCCGATCACGTGATGGCGCTCGTGTACTCGTACTCCATGACGCACTCGCGGATCGCGATCCTCGCGGACGACCGGCTGCGCAAGCGCGTCCGCAACGTGGTCGGGCGCGCCACCCCGTTCCTCGAAAGGCAACACGCGCCGCCACAGGACGGCGCGCTCGGCTTCCCCGGGTGGCGCGATCTCGATCTGCATCGAGGGGCGGGCGCAGGTCGCCGGCCACACGCCGTGTAGGGCGGTGACCGCGACGTAGCCAAGGTGTCCGCGCAGGGTGTTGGCGACCGCGAAGGTCAGATCCGGGATGTTGCGCTCGGGCTCGCCCGCGAGCGTCTCGAGCTCGCGCACGAGGAGCACGGCATCGAACAGCAACGCCTCGCGCTGGATCGCGCGCAGCAGTGCGACGAGCTCGTTGGCATCCCGCGGCAAGCCACTCGCACGCACGACCAGCACCTGCTTGCCGAGCGCGTGCGCGGCGTCGAACACGAGGGACGCGCGCCCCGACCCCTCGGGACCGACGAGCAGCGGCACCGGCGCGAAGCCGTGGCCGAGGGCCTGCGCACGCACCGCGTCCTGCACGACCGCTCGCACCTCCGGCGCGATCAGCAAATCATCGCCGGAGGCCGGCTCGGGGATCAGGGTCGCGGCGGCCGTGACCTCGAGCGCGAGCCGCAGGCGGCCGAGCGCGAGCTCGACGACTCGCGGCGAGGCCCGCAGCGGTCGCACGAGCCACGGCAAGTCGCTCGTGCCACCCAGCTCGGCGAGGCGGTGCGCGAACAGGCGGGCGTCGCCACCGAGCTCGGCGACGCACAGCTCGCGCATGTGCGGCGTGCGGTACACGAGCCCCTCGATCAGCCCGATCGTCGCTGCGCTCCGGGTGTCGCCGCCGAGCGCGGCGACGGTCGCCTCCCGGATCGACGACGCCAGCTCGATGGCGACGAGCACCGCGAGCACGCGAGCCTCCGTCTTCGAGAGCCCGAAGCGCTCCGCCAGCTGGCGGAACGGCAGCGGTTCGCGCATGACGTCGAGCCGCTGCTCGATGTGGTCCTCGCGCCGCATCACGTCGAGCTCGAGCTCGGCCACCTCGCGCAAGGCCTGCTCGTCCTCGGCCATCGCGAGGCGGCGCTGCCGCTCCAGCATCGTCGCGACCAGCGCGATCACGTCATCGAGATGCTCGCGCGCACTTCCATACCCCCGGATCACGGCGCGAGCCTCGCATACGTCGCGCGCAGGCGCGACCGGTGTCGCGACATCATGACGGGCGACGGTCGAGCAACGCTACTTCGACGCGGACCGCGGCCGGATGTTCCAGAGGTAGACCTTCGTCCCGTTGACGGTGTCCTCCTCGGCGGGCTGCCACGTCCCCATGCTGAAGGACTGCGAGACGACGCGCGACCCCGGGCGGAGCTCGCGCTGCAGCTTCGGCCGGAGCTTCTCGTTGAGGGTCTCGAGAAGGTAGAGCGTCACGACCGACGCGGGCGCGAGATCGAGCTTGAACAGATCGCCCTGGCGGATCTCGACCTTGTCGCCGACGCCGGCCTTCTCGACGTTCGCGCGCGCCTCCTTGACGCGCTGCGGATCGATGTCGATCCCCACGCCCCGCGCGCCGAAGTCACGCGCCGCCGCGATCACGATCCGGCCATCGCCACACCCGAGATCGTAGACGACGTCCTTCGGCCCCACCTTCGCCATGGTGAGCATCCGCTTCACCACGGGCTCGGGCGTCGGGACGTAGATGACGTCCGGCTTGCGCGTCGGGACCTCCGCGGCGTCGCGCTGGATCTCGACCGGGCTCGGAGCGATCAGCGTCGGCTCGGGGCCGCGGGTCACCTCCTTCGTGCCACACGCGCCTACGAACACGCTCGCACTCGCGAGCACTCCCAGCATCGTCGTTGTTCTCGTCATGGCGTGACTCCTTTGGCTCGCTCGATGGCTCGGTCGCCTGGTGGATCGGTGTCGGTGTCGGTGTCGGTCTGGGTAGCCGGATCGGGGGCGCTCGCGGGCGCGCTGCGGCGTGCGAGCCACAGCGGCACCACGCCGAGGAGCAGCACCACGACGCCGACGATCGCGCCGAGGCGCGTGTACGCCAGCGAGGCATGCAGCAGCCACCCGCAGGTCGCGCAGAACACGAGCGGCGTGAGCGGATATAGCGGCACGCGGAACGGCCGCGGCACGGTCGGCTCCTGGCGCCGCAGCGCGAACACCGCGAGGCCGGTCAGCAGGAAGAACGCCCAGAACACGGGCGCGGTGAACTCGACCATCGTCGCGAAGCCGCGGCGCGCGGCGGCGCCGAGGCCGATCAACGCGAGCGCGAGCGTGCCGATCGCGAGCAGCGCCGGCACCGGCGCCGCCGCGCGGTCGTTCCAGCCACCGAGCCAGCGCAGCAGGTGGACGTCGCGACCGAGCGCATAGCCGGTGCGCGACACGGTCAGCAGCGTCGCATTCATGGACGTCAGCGCGGCCGTCGCCACCAGCGCGCTCACGAGGTGCGCGGCGCCCGAGCCGGTGAGCGCCGCGATCGTGTCCGTGCCGACGGTCTGCGAGGCTCGAATGCCGTCGAGCCCGAGCACGTGGACGTACGCGAGGTTCGCGAGCAAGTAGACCGCGGTGATCGCGGCGACCCCGGCGAGCAACGTCAACACCGAGCTCCGCGGACCGCCGCGGACCTCGGCCGAGAGGTACGCCGCCTCGTTCCAGCCGCCGTACGTGAGCAGCACGAACACCATCGCGAAACCGATGGTCGACGTCGCCGCGGTCGTCGGCGGCGGCGGTGGTGCGGCCGGTCCGATCAGCAGGGCCGCGCCGGCCATGACGAGCACGCCGAGGACGAGCAGCGTCGTCACGATGGTCTGCACCTTGCTGCCGAACCGCAAGCCGGCGACGTTGACGCCCACGAGCGCGACGACGATCGCGCCCGCGTAGATCGCGCTGCCGTGCTCGCCGAGGGGCACGAGCGTGGAGACATAGTCCCCGAACACGAAGGCGAGCAGCGCGATCGAGCCCGTGCCGATCACCGTCAGGCGGGCCCACGCGAACAGGAACGACACGTTCGGCCCGAACGCGCGGTGCAGGAAGTGGTACTCGCCACCCGCACTCGGGAACGCGGCGACGAGCTCGCAGTAGCAGAGCGCGCCGACCAGCGACAGCGTGCCGCCGAGCGCCCACAAGCCGATGAAGCCGAGCTCGGACTCGACACCCGACGCGACCATGCTCGGCGCCCGGAAGATGCCGACGCCGACGACCACGCCCACGATGATCGCGATCGCATCGAGCGGGCGCAGCCCCCGGGTCGGGCGCACGCTGACACCGGGCTGCATGAGGCGCCAGCTGTGCAGCGTGCATGCCGGTCGCGTGCGGCCTTCACGATGACGTGGCGATGTCCGGCGCGCCCGGCCGAGCGCCCGCGTCGCCGGTGTGGCGACCCGCCGAGACGGCAGGTGCTCTCGTGCAGCGCCCGCGAAAGCAACCACGCGGCTCCGGATCCTCCCGCGCCCTCGTGATCACCGCAGCGCGCCGACGTCATGCCGCGCGGCGACGACACCGGATGCGGAGCCGAGCACTCGCGCCGGCGCCGCGCCGCAGGCGGCCCGACGTCCGCGGATCTCGGACG
>JALZOI010000070.1 GCA_030857245.1 Myxococcota bacterium | reverse complement strand
GCTCGCGAGCCCGGCGAGCGGCCGACGGTGGCCACGTTCCGCGTCACGCTCGCGAGCGGCACGACCACGCTCCGCCTGGCGCCGCCCGACGCCGACGTCGTCGAGCCGTTCCGCGTCGCCTCGATGGCGGACATCCAGACCGCGCTGCCCGACGTCGACGACGTGTTCCGGGAGATCTCTGCGGTCCCCGATGCGCGGTTCGTGATCGCGATGGGCGACATCACCGATCGCGCGGAGATCTCCGAGTACGACCTCTTCGAGCAGCAGCTGCTGACGCTCGACATCCCGTTCTACTCGACGATCGGCAACCACGAGCTGTGGGCGGATCCGGCGCGGTGGTGGGTCCGCTTCGGCCGCATGAACTTCCACTTCACGTTCAAGGGCGCGGCGTTCTCGTTCGTCGACTCGGGCGATGCCGGGGTCGATCCCGTCGTCGAGGAGTGGCTCGATGGCTGGCTCGCCGGCGCGCAGGATCAGGCGCACGTCTTCCTCACGCACATGCCGCCGGTGGATCCGCTCGGCATCCGCTACGGCTCGTTCCGCAGCACGCGCGACGGGCGCCGCCTGCTCGCGCGGCTCGCCGCGGGCGAGGTCGATCTGACCCTCTATGGTCACATCCACACCTACGAGCAGTTCGACAACGCGGGCATCCCGGCGTTCATCTCCGGCGGCGGCGGCGCCGACCCGATGATGTTCGACGGCATCGACCGCCACTTCCTCGTCGTCGAGATCGATCCCGGGGCCGGCGCGATCGGGACCGTCGACCTCCACCGCGTCGACTGAGACTCGCGGATCACGAGAATCGGCGTTACCACTTGTTCGACGCGCGTTCGCTGGCGACCATCACGCCCATGAAGCATCTCGCGCTCGTGTGGTTGCTGCTCGCTGGCGTTCCGGGGCTCGCGGCGGCGCAGGGCTCGGATCTGGCCTTCGACCCGCTCTCGATGGATCGGCTGACGCCGGTCACGACGCTCGCGGCGGACCTCGGCTACGAGGTGTGGGACGAGCCGAATGGCACCGAGATCGACGTGATGAGCCTGAACCTCGCCGGTCACTTCGTGAACGACCGCGGCGTCGGCGCCTACGTCACCATCCCGCTCTCGTACCTGAGCCTGGCGCTGCCACCGCTGTTCGACGATTCCGACCTCGCGCTCGGCAACATCGAGGCCGGCGCATTGCTCGCGCGGGTCTACGGCGGCAACACCGCGATCGTGTTCCATGCCGGCGTCGCGCTGCCGACCGCCTCGGACGGTGGCGCCGCTGACTTCCAGGGCTACGCCTCGTTCACGCGCTTCGGCGATCTCGTGCACCGGGTCCCGAACTCGACGTGGGCGCGGTTCGGCGTGTCGCCGATGGGCCGCAGCGGATCGCTGTTCTGGCGCGCCGACGTCGGGATCGACCTCGCCCTCGATGACGACAACGCCGTCGAGATCTCGCCGGTCCTCCACCTCAACGTGGGTGGCGGCATCGACCTCGGCGGCGCGGTGTTGCTCGCCGAGCTGGTGAACTTGATCATCGATCCCGACAACGACTCGGACGACTCCGCTGCGACCTTCACGTTCGGCGCGCGCTTCGCGTCCGGGAACCTGCGCCCGGGCATCGGCCTGCTGTTGCCGATCGATCTGGATGCCTTCGAGAACTTCGAGTTCGCGCTCGTCGCGTCGCTCGCGGTCCACCTCGCGAGGTGAGCTCGCTGATCCCAGCCGGCGGCGGCGAGGGTCCACTCGCCCGCTGCAAGGGGTGCGGGCGGACCGCGGTCGGTCCGTGCGCGCGCTGCCGATCGCCGGTGTGCGGCGATTGCTGCGAGCTCACCGACGGCGGCGCCACGACGTTCGCGGTCTGCCACCCCTGCGTCCGCGCCGGCGGCGCGACGCTCGCGCCGGGGTGGCTCGGCCTGCTCGGGTGGCTCGCGCTGATCGTGCTCGGCGTGGCGAGCGTCGGCGTGGTGCTCTGGCTGATCCGTCGCGGCTGAGCCGTCCGCGCGCCGCCGGTTACGGCAGCCTGCGGCTGACGTACGCGAACGGCAGCGACTGGCTGGCTTCCATCGAGAGCGCCGTGGTGATGCCGCCGATGCCGGCGTTCACGAGCAGGTTCACCGTCCCGACGGTCCCGACGGCCTTCCGCAACGACTGGTTCACCCGATCGTCCTGCGCCGAGGTCCGCGTGGTGTCGCGCGTCCGCTGGCCGAGGACGCGGCCGAGGATCACGCTCGCGACGCCGGTGACGAGGCTGACCGCGATCATCGCGTCTTTCGCGACGGTGAGCTGACGCGACAGCGGGCTGACCTCGCGACCGGTGAGCATCTTGCGGCCCACGAACCAGGTGACCGCGACGACGCCGTGCGCCGCGAGGTTGATCCACGAGAACCGGCGCCACGCGACGTCCGCGAGCCGCGCGCGGTCGCGCTCGCTCTCGACCTCGCTGAGAGCGGGATGCAGCGCCTGCTTGCCGAACAACGTTCCACCGATCGCCGTCGCGAGTCCGACGTCATGAGCGATCCACGCGGCTGAAGTGAGCTTTGCCATGAGAGACCTCCTGTTTCCCGGGTAGCTGGTTGCAACATCCGCTCCTCGACGCGACGCCCGCGAAGCTGCCTCTTGCCGGTTCGCGCGTGCTCCGTCGCGACAGCCGCGCGTCGGCGCGCCGTTGCGCGGCGCTCGCGATCGGGAGCGGATCGAACACGCGATCGGGAGCCCCGCGCGCCTCGCGATCGCTAGCGCGAAGCGATGCGAACAGTTCGCGACTGCCAGCCCGCCACGCGATCACGACGCCGAGCACCGCGTCGCGCATGACGGCTCGACTCGAGCTTCCGCGATCGAGACGCCGATCTCGGTGCGTGGACCACCATGTAGGCAACCGACTGCACCGCGATCCGCGTCTGCTGCGCGTGATGCGATTCTGCGGGTGACGTTCGCAACGGCGCTGACAAAACCGGCCAATGTAGGAGCAAAAACGACTGACGATTTGCAATTCCTCGACGAGGAATGAGCTCGCATCGCGCTTAGTGTCGTCAGCGATGCACGACCCACGCGCGCTTCGCGCTGTGGTCGCGAGAGGAACGGTCGCGCTGGCGATCGGGCTCTGCGGCTGCAGCACTTCTCCCTCGACTCACGAGGACGGGCCCGACTTCGGCGAGGAAACCGACGACCCGACCGATGGCACCGATCCGACGACGCCGCTGCCCGCGCGCTTCGAGGTCAAGCTGGTCGCGAACGGCGTCAGCGGCACCCAGCGCGTCAACTTCGCGCTCCCCCTCCCCGCGAAGGCGATCGCGGACGGCGCGGCGATCCGCGTGCTCGCGGGCAGCACCGAGCTCGCCGTCGGGCACCGCGCGCTCGCGAGCTACCCGGACGGCAGCCCACGCAGCGTCCAGCTCCAGGTCGATGTCGACGTCACCGCTCACAGCTTCCTGACCGTCGAGCTGGGCGTCGCCAGCGCGGCGTCGCTCGAGCTCGCGCCCGTCGCCGGCACGCTCACCGGCAGCGGCAACGACGTCTCGCCGAAGGTGTGGGCGCTGCTCCCGTCCGAGGTCCTCGCCGCGAGCACGCTCGTCGGCCCGATCGTGCCGCGCGCCAGCGTGACGGGGACCGCGCTCGACGCGTGGTCGCAGCTCTGCGACTACGACCGCTGGGGCACCGATGCCTTCATCGCGGGTGCGGCGAGCCGCGACGTCTGGCTGTTCGATCGCGTCACCGCCATGTACCGCGGCTACGCGATCACTGGCGAGCTCTCGCCGTTGCGCTCGGCGTATCGCGAGGCTTCGATCTATCGCGCCGGCATGACGGTCTCGAACGGCGCCACGACCGCGATCGCGGTCCCCGGCGCGTCGACGGACCTCAAGTATCACTACAGCCAGGGCGTGGCCCTGCACTACCTGCTGACCGGCGACGATCGGTTCCGCGAGGTCGCCGAGGCGATCTCGGCGCGCGTCGCGGGCATGTGGGATCCGGACTACAACGGCACCGACGAGTTCTGGACCGAGCGCCACGCGGGCTTCGCGCTGCTGGCGCACGAGTGGGCCGCCCGCGTCACCGATGACCGCGCCGTCGAGATCACCGGCCGCGCCGACACTGCCGTCTCGGCGTTCCTGGCCGCGCAGCTGGCGCCGCGCTTCGGGCAGGGCGCCACCGACGCGCGCTGCTTCGCGCACACCGCTACCGCGCACGGCGAGAGCTGGGGAACGAACGGCTGCAGCCCCTGGATGAGCGCGATCCTCGCCGACGGCCTCGACGCGCACGCACGCCGCGTCGGCGGCACCCGCGCCGACGATGTCCGCACCGCCCTCGCCCGCCTCGCCCGCATCGTCGCGCGCGAGGGCCGCGACAGCACGGGCCGTCCCCTGTACTGGATGGGCGTCGGCGGCAGCGGCGACGAGGTCGACGCCTACGACGAGCACTGGGGCGAGTCGGCGTACATCGTCGCGCTCGGCTGGACGGCCTCGGGCCGCACCGAGCAGCCGCTCAAGGACGCCGCCGACCAGCTCGTCGCCGGCCTCCGGTCGCGGGGCGAGGTCGGCCAGGTCCGCAGCTTCAACTGGCAGTGCCGGTCGGCCGTGATGGCGCCCGCGCTGCTCCAGTAGCGTCCGCAGCGCCTACGTGGCGGCGCGCCGCCAGATCAGCGAGTGGTTGTTCGCCGGCATCGCGATCACGTCCACGAGCTCGAACGCGCCCGCGGCCGCGGTCCGCAGCGCCGCGAGGTCGCGCACACCCCACCGCGGATCGCGGCTCTTCAGCGAGCGATCGAAGTCCTCGTTCGAGGGCGCCGTCTGGTGGCCGTCCAGACCGTCGAACCGGTACGGCCCGTACGTGTAGAGCAGGCCCGCCGCCGGCAGCGTCCGCCGCGCACCCGCGAACAGCGCGAGCGTCGCCTCCCACGGCGCGATGTGGATCATGTTGATGCAGGTGATCGCCTCGGCGATCGACACGGGCCACGGCTCGTCGCACACGTCGAGCCGGACCGCCGGTCGCAGGTTGGCGAGGTCGGCGTCGGCGCGCCAGGCCTCGATGCTGGCGAGCGCGCGGTCGTCGGGGTCGGTCGGCTGCCACGCGAGCTCCGGGAACGCACGCGCGAAGTGCACGGCGTGCTCGCCGGTGCCGCTCGCGATCTCGAGGACGACGCCGCTCGCCGGCAGGTGACGCGCCAGCACCTCGCGGATGGCGTCGCGGTTGCGCGCGGTGGCGGGGGCGTGCTGCTTCATGACCGCATTCAGACCAGCGCCGTCACGCCAGCGAGACGGCGCGCTCGAGCTCGGTGAGCGCGTCGCGGCAGTACACCGCCAGCCGCTGGAGGTGCGGGACGGTGTCGCGGCAGCCGGTGAAGCCGAAGCACACCCAGCCCGCGTAGCTGCTGCACGTGATGTTGAGGGCCTGGCCGTGCACCGGGATGGAGACCGGGTACGATGCCTCGAGGCGGGCACCGCGGAAGTACAGCGCCTCCTCGGGACCGGGCACGTTCGAGATCACGACATTGAACGTCGGGCGCACCCGGCCCGATGCCACCGGCAGCATGCCGAGCATCGACGGCGCCATGAGCAGCGCGCTGTACTGCAGGATCGCCGCCTTCGACATGCCCTGGAGCTGCTGCTTCGCATGCGTCGTCGAGGCGACGATCACCGCGAGGCGCTCGCCCGGATCCTCGACATCGGTCGCAAGCGACGCGAGGATCGCACCCACGGCGTTGCCCGCGTCGTCATCGCGCGTGCGGATCGCGACCGGCAGCATCGCGACGAGCGGCTCCGCGGGCAGCGCCTCGCGCTCGAGCAGGTAGCGCCGGATGCTCCCCGCCGAGAGCGCGAGGATCACGTCGTTGAGCGTGCCATTCGCGGCCTTCGCGACCGCCTTGAGGCGGCTCATCTCGAGCCGCTGCGTCGCGAACCGGCGGCTCCGGCTGATCCGCGTGTTGAGCACGCACTTCGGCGCCTGCCGCGGCGAGACCAGCTCCTTGTCGTGCGCGCGCGACGAGTGCACGACGTTCATCAGCGCGTGGGCGACGCTCTTCGTCGCGCCGTACTGCGCGCGCACGGCGGCGAGGAGCTCGGTGAAGGTCGCGCCGCCGTCGTGCGACTCCGGATCCTTTGCCGGCCGGGGCTCGCGCGCGGGCTGCGGGATCGAGAAGAACAGCGGACGATCGCGCTCCGCGGGATCGCGGCTCAGCGCGTTCGCGAGGATCCGCATCGCGGAGAACCCGTCGACGAGCGCGTGGTGGACCTTCGCGTACATCGCGAACCGGCCGCCCTCGAGGCCTTCGATGAGGTGGACCTCCCACGGCGGGCGGTGAAAGTCGATCGCATTCGCGTGGAGCCGCGACACCAGGATGCCGAGCTCGCGCTCGTCGCCCGGTGACGGCAGCGCCGATCGTCGCACGTGGTACTCGAGATCGACCTCGTCGTCCTCGACCCAGGACTGCAGCGGGTTCTTCGGCAGGTCCGGCGTGCGGAGCTTGAGGTTGAACGGTCGTGCGACCCGCGCGCCATCACGGATCTCGTTCATCAGGTCGCGCAGGTGATCCGGCGACGCGTCCGGCGGTGGCGAGAACGGCAGCAAGCCGGCGACGTGCATCATCGTCTCGCGCGACTCGCCGTAGAGGAACATCGCGTCGCTCGGCGTCAGGCGCTTGCCACTCACGGGGCCGATCCTATCAGGCACGCCGCCGGTCGGTGGCAGCGGCGCTCGCCCGATGACAGAAGCGTCCCTAGGAGCGCTGCTGGTGCGAGCGTGCGCCGGGGTGCGATCGGCACGAGAGCGCGATCGCTCGCGGGAAAATAACTGCTGTTACTTCGGAATTCGATTCGTAATGCCGCTCGCGATCTGCGCTTAACGCAAAGCGCGCCACCGTCGAAGAATAGCGCTCGGAGAAGCTCGGATGAGCTAAGTGCATGAATGGTCGGACAATAACCACAGCGACAGCGCGCGCGCAGGATCGCTACATGAGCGCCCATGGCACGCATCAACCTCGGCGCGCTCGGCGGAATTGTTCTGATCCTTGGAGCAGCTTCCAGCAGCGACGCAGCGACCATCACGTTCACCCCCACCGCGGACGCCAAGCTCGACGCGACGTTCCCCACCACCAACTTCGGGACGGCGACGCGCGTCGTGGTCGACGCCTCGCCTACCACCCAGAGCGCCTTGCGGTTCTCGGTCAGCGGCACCAGCGGCGCGGTCACCCGGGCGACTGTCCGGCTGTTCGTGTCGGACCCGAGTAGCGATGGCCCGGCGCTCTACCGCGCCACCGGCGCCTGGAGCGAGTCGACCGTCACCTGGAACACCCGCCCCGTGCAGAGCGGCAGCGCGTTCGGCGATAAGGGCGCCTGCGCGGCCGGTACGTGGATCGAGTACGACGTGACGTCGTACGTCACCGCGAACGGCACGTACGACTTCCTCCTCACCGGCGGCAGCGGGGACGGCTCGACCTACCACTCGCGCGAGGCCTCCGAGAAGCCGCAGCTCGTCGTCACGACGGGGACGACCACGCCGCCGCCGCCGCCGCCCCCGCCCCCGCCCCCGGCGACCGGGGGCGTCCTCGACGTCACGCTGCAGCCGCGCTCGGGGATCTCCGGCACGCAGCGCGTGAACTTCGCGGTGCCGCTCGCGCCCGGCCGGCTCCTCGATCCCGCGCGCGTGCGCGTGCTCGCGGCCGGCGTCGAGCTTCCCGCGGCGCGCCGCGAGCTCGCCACGCATCCTGACGGCAGCCTGCGCAGCGTGCAGATCCAGGTGTCGACCTCGGTCACCGCCGGCAAGGTCCTCCAGGTCCGCCTCGACGAGGCGCCGACCACCGCCCCGCTCGCGATGGTCGCGGTGTCGACGACGCTCGAGCCCGCGGATGGCTCGCTCGGTCCCAAGGTCTGGGTGCGGCTGCCGGCGAGCTGGCTCGCCGCCAGCGGCGTCGCCGGGCCGCAGATCACCGAGGCCTCCGTCGAGGGCACCTCGCTCGACGCGTTCGACGGCAGCTGCGACTACCAGAACCACACGGTCACGCACTTCCTGTCGCTGCAGACCAGCCGCGACGTCTGGCTCTACGACCGCGGCACGATGATGTATCGCGGCTACGCCCGCCGCGGCGATCAGCTCACGCTCGAGTCGGCCTATCGCGAGACCGCGATCTATCGCAACGGCATCACGGGCACCGGCACCTCCACCCGGATCGGCGTCCCGACGGCGGCCGACGACCTCAAGTATCACTACACGCAGAACCTCGCGATCCACTACCTGCTCACCGGCGACGATCGCTTCCGCGAGAGCGCCGAGGCCGTCGGCATGCGCGCGGCCGCGCTGTGGACGAGCCCGGGCTATGCGGGTGGCAGCGACTTCTGGACCGAGCGCAACGCCGGCTTCGCGCTGCTCGCGTACGTGTGGGCGCGGATCGTCACCGATGATCAGGGGGCGTACTTCGAGGCCAAGGCCGATGCCGCCGTCGACTCGTACCTCTCGATGCAGGGCCTCTACCCGACGAACTGGACCGATCTCGGCTCGCGCTGCTTCGCCCACACGGCGTCGGCGCACGGCGAGAGCTTCGCGGGTGTCTGGGGCTGCAGCCCGTGGATGAGCGCCATCCTGGCCGATGGCCTCGATGCCTACGCCACCGACCGCGGCGGCGTCCGCGCGACCAACGCGCGCAGCGCGGTCGTGAAGCTCGGCAAGCTCATCGCCCGCGATGGCCGCGACTCCAGGGGCAAGCCGTACTACTGGATCGGGATCGGGACGGCGGCCGACGAGGTCGACCCCTACCACGAGCACTGGGCGGAGTCGGCGTACGTGGTCGCGATGGCGTGGCACCTCGGTGGCCGCAGCGACAGCGCGCTCCACACGGCGGCGACGCAGCTGCTCGCGGGGCACAAGACCAACGCCAGCTCGCCGCACATGCGCAGCTTCAACTGGCAGTGCCGCAGCGCCGTGGCGACGCCGTACTACCTGAAGTAGCCCGCCGTCCGGTGGAAGCTGCGCGCCTGCTGGCGCCCGCCCGCCGCGGCATCGTAGGCTGGGGATCGTGAAGCTGCTCCTCAGCTACGGGCTCGCGCTCGTAGGGCTCGGCATGGTGGTGCTCGCGGTGGTGAAGGCGCTCGCGTCGAACCTCAGCTATCCGAGCGCGCGCCTGATGCTGATGAACCTGTTCCGGACCAACCCGAACCAGGCCGGCTCCGTGTGCCAGTCGCTGCCGGGCACGTTCTTCGAGCCGCTCGGTGCGACGATCAAGACCGTCGCGCAGATGGGCTCGACCGATCCCGCGACGATCGCCGCGGCGAGCCGCCCGACGTATGACGGCACCGGCGCCGCCGTCGTGATGGGCTTCAAGGCGCACCTCACGAAGGCCAAGATCGGCCTGATGATGACGTTCGGCGCGATGGTGCTCTCCGTGCTGATGGCGACCAAGCAGGAGAAGGTCGCCGACGATCCGAACTACGATCCGAACGCGGACGTCGTCGAGGTCGCGGAGCCCGGCTTCTTCGAGGGCCCCGGCCCGCTCGTCATCATCGCGCTGCTCGCTGCCGGGGGGATCCTGTGGATCTTCCTGCGCAAGCTCGAGCTCGAGCGCTCGATCGTGAGAGCCCGCGCCGAGCTCCTGCCCGAGCTCGAGCGCGCCTTCATCGAAGGCCGCTACCGGTTCCCACCGAAACCTCACTGAGGCCACACCCTGATGCCCCAGGCGCACGTCGACGCCCGGTGACGAGTTTGGTAGGTGTAGAAAAAGAGAGGCATGGCAGTACATGACGCCTCACGAACCTCGGCGCGTGCTCGTGGTCGACGACTACGTCGACAGCGCGATCTTCATCGCCAGCTACGTCGGACACATGGGGTATGAGACCCGGTTCGCCGTGTGTGGGGAGGAGGCGCTCGAGCTCAGCACCTCGTTCCGACCGCACGTCGCGATCGTCGATCTCGATCTCCCGGACCTCCACGGCTGCGAGGTCGGGCGCGTCCTGCGCACCCGGTGCGACGCGCTGTTCCTGATCGCCCTGACCGGCTCGGTGATGCCGGGCTATCGAGGCCGCGCCATCGAAGCCGGCTTCGACCAGTTCCTGCTGAAGCCACTCGTCCTCACGACGTTGATGCCGCTCCTCACCGCGAACGCCGTCTCGCTGCGCCGGTCTCGGCGCCCGCCGCCTCCGCGATCCTCGTCGGAGGGGGTGTGAGCGCTTCCCCCTCCGTCTCGTGCGGGTCGAGCGATTCCGGTGATCCCAGCAGGTCTCGAACCTGCGACCTATGCTTTAGGAAAGCATCGCTCTGATCCAACTGAGCTATGGGATCGTCGGGGGGCAATCTGCCCGACGTCGCCCCGCACTGCAAGCGCGCCGCGTCCGTGCGCCGATGTCGTGGCGCTGCGGTCCCCGGTAAACTGCCGGATTCCTGGCGTTGTCATGTCGATCCACACGCGGTAACCCTCGAAGGTAGCGTTTCGCTCTCCGAGCCAAGCCAATGAATGACGCGGTCGTCCGGGCACACGATTGGGCGAGGACCAGCGTGGGTCCGGTCGAGTCGTGGCCGCTGGCGCTGCGGGCCTACACCGCCATGGTCATGGAGTTGCCGACCCCGGCGGTCATCTTCTGGGGACCGGACCTGGTCCAGATCTACAACGCCGGCTATGCGGTGATCATGGGGCCGCGCCACCCGGACTACTTCGGGGCGCCGTTCCGCGACTGCTGGCCCGAGACCTATCAGCTGATCTACCCGTGGATGGAGGCCGTGCTGCAGCGCGGCGAGGTCAAGCAGGTCGAGCGCACGGAGATCACGCTGACCCGCCTCGGCTTCCCCGAGGAGGCCTACTTCACCTTCACGTTCAGCCCGCTGCGCGACGACACCGGCGCGATCGCGGGGATCCTGCAGCCAGTCGTCGAGGTCACCGACGCGGTGCTCGCCGATCGGCGGTTTCAGACGCTGCGCGCGCTCGCGCCGATGCTGGACGTCGCGACGGGCATGATGAGCGATCCGATCGAGCAGCTCGGGACCAATCCCCACGACATCCCGTTCTCGCTCGTCTACCTGCGAGAGGATCCGAGCGAGCTACCGCGGCTCGTCGGCACGAGCGGGCTCGAGCCCGCTCGCCAGGGCCGCGACTCCCTCGTGGCCGCCCGCGAGATCGTGGATCGCGTGCTCGCGACGAGCACCGCGGTGTCGATCCCCGATGCCGAGGCGCTGCTCGGCCATGCGCACGTCGGGCCCTGGCCCGAGCCGACCCGGGCCGCCGTCGCCCTCCCCCTGTTCCGCGACGCCTCGCACCCGCCGCTCGGCGTGATCGTGCTCGGCATCAGCCCGCGGCTGCAGTTCGACGATCGCTACCAGGGCTTCTTCGAGGCGATCGCGCGCGAGGTCGCGGCGAGCTACGCCGCCAACCTGGCGAAGCGGGTCGAGCACGACCTGCTCGTGCGCGAGCGCTGGTCGCGGCGCGATGCCGAGCTCCAGCGCGAGCAGCTGGTCTCGCTGTTCACCCAGGCCCCGACGCCGATCGTCGTGCTGCGCGGGGTCGACATGGTGATCGAGCTCGTCAACCCCAAGACCCTCGAGATCTGGGGGCGTGAGCGCGGCGAGGTGATCGGGCGGCCGCTGCTCGACGCGCTCCCCGAGCTGCACGGCCAGCCGTTCGCCGGCCTGCTGCACACCGTCTACACGACCGGCGAGGCGCAGACCGGTGATGCGGTCGCGGCGACGCTCGGCACCGAGGATGTCCACCAGGTGTTCTTCACGTTCGTCTACGCGCCGCTGCGCGACCTCGACGGCAACGTCGACGGGGTGCTCGTGCTCGCGTTCGACGTCACCGAGCAGGTCCGCGCCCGCGAGCAGGTCGAGGGGCTGCGGGCGGCGGCCGAGGCGGCGAACCGCGCCAAGGATCAGTTCCTCGCGATGCTCGGCCACGAGCTCCGCAACCCGCTCTCACCGATCCTGACCGCCGTCGAGCTCCTGCAGCTCCGCGGCGCCAGCGTCCTCGAGCGGAACCTCGACGTGATCGAGCGCCAGGCCAAGCACCTGATCCGGCTGGTCGATGACCTGCTCGATCTGTCACGGATCACGCGGGGCCAGATCGAGCTCCGCAAGCAGCGCCTCGAGATCGCGACGCTCGTCGACGACGCGGTCGAGCTGATGGGGCCGCTGCTGATGCAACGCCAGCACGTCGTCTCCATCGAGGTCCCGCTGCACGGGCTGCCGGTCGAGGTCGACCCCGCGCGCATCGCGCAGGTGCTGTCGAACCTGCTCGCGAACGCCGCGAAGTACACGCCCGAGGGTGGTCACATCACGCTGACGGCGGAGCGCCGCGACGTCCAGGTCTGTATCCGCGTGCGCGACACCGGCGTGGGCATCGAGCCCGAGATCCTGCCGCACGTGTTCGACATGTTCGTCCAGGCGCCGCAGGCGCTCGACCGCTCGCAAGGGGGCCTCGGCCTGGGCCTCGCGATCGTGCGCCGGCTCGTCGAGCAGCATGGCGGCTCCGTCGAGGCGCGCAGCGAGGGGGCGAACCGGGGCAGCGAGTTCGTGATCTGGCTGCCGATCTCGCAGCAACCCGAGCCGGATCCCGGCGAGGTCACCGTGGCGGCCGGGTCGTCACCTGGGTTCGCGGGCGCGGGGCGCCGCATCCTGATCGTCGACGACAACGAGGACGCGGCCGATCTGCTGTCCGAGGTGCTCTCGACGATGGGCAGCACGACGCGGGTCGCGCACGACGGCGCCACCGCGTTGACGATCGCCGCGGAGTTCGAGCCCGAGCTCGCGCTGCTCGATCTCGGGTTGCCGTCGATGGACGGCTACGAGCTGGCGCAGCGCCTGCGCGCGCAGCAGGACGGCATGCACCTCGTCGCCGTGACCGGGTATGGCCAGGAGTCCGACCGGCGGCGAACCCGCGCCGCGGGCTTCGACGAGCACCTCGTCAAGCCGGTCAACATGGAGAAGCTGTTCTCCGTGATCGCGCAGCTCACCGACGCCGACGCGATCGAGTCCCCGCGATAGCGACGGTTCGTCAGTTCGGGCGCAGCCGGTGGATGCCGGCCTGCCGCTTCGGCACCGACTTGACGCGCGGGTCGCACGTGCCCGAGTCGCAGCGGACGTGATCGTCGAAGGCCATCGCCTTGAGGCTGATGTGCGCGTGGTGGTGATGAAACCGGAACCAGCCCTGCCCCATGTTGGTGGTCTCGTACGCGAGCGCGACGTTGCCGCACGCGAGGCCCGACAGCCAGCCGTCGTCACACAGCGTGTCGAGCGCGGCGAGCAGGACCGGGCCGGCCTTGCCATCGACACCGATCACCCGCGTCCGCGTCGACTCGAACACGGCGCCGAGGAACATCGCCGTGCGCCACGGGTCGAGGTACGTCGGGTCGCCGACGCAGTGGTACTGGTCCTGGCCCGTCGAGCTCGTGTGCTCGCAGATCGGGCGCAGCCGGTTGTTCGCGGTGCCGACCTGGTAGTAGGCGAGATCGATGTCATTGCCGTTGACGTGCGTCCCGGTGGGGTGGCCCGGGCTGCCGACCGACGTGCCCGGGATGGCGCCGTTCGCCTCGCTCATGTCGCCGAGGCCGAGCGCGCCGCCGTTGCCGGTCGTCCAGCCCTCCGACTTGCAGTCGGTCTTCGAGCTCGCGTACGCGACGAGCATCATCAGGTCGCGGCGCAGGTAGCTGCGGTACTGGTTCGCCGCGGTCTCGCCGTTGATCGGATAGTCATCCCACGCGTCGTTCGTGCGTGGGTTGAAGCTGACGAGCTGGCCGCAGGTGGCGCCCGTGCAGTCACGCGCCGGCAGGTTCGGGCACGCCGGGCCGGGACCCGCCCCGGGGCCGCCGCCGGCCTCGGGGACGCACTCGCCACCGACGCAGCGATTGCCCGCGCCGCACGAGGTCGCGGTGCACGAGCACGCGGTGCCGCACGCCGGATCGCAGTCGTCGTCCGTGCCGGGCGCGCACGAGCCATCCGCATCACAGGTCCCGCTGCAGCTGTGCGCGGCACAGTCCGGCCAGCACAGCGCCCCGTCGACGCCGTCGAGGCTCCAGCACCGCGAGCCCGTAGCGCACTCGCCCTGCGAGCCCGCCGAGGCACACGCCGCGGTCGCGCGGGTCATGCACACGCCGTAGATGCAGACGCCGGCGTTCGCGCCCTCGCTCGCGCAGTCTGCATCGCAGCTGCACGCGCCGCCGGGTGCGGTCGCACCGGGTGTGGACGGCGCATCGATCTCGACGACCGTCGCGTCGACCAGCGGATCGAGACCGTCATCGCCGTTGTTCGACCCCTTGCCGGGACCACACGCGACCATCCAGAAAAGGACCAAGCTGACCAGAGCAGTGCGCACGACGCCTCCACCTTGCTGCGAGTAGGGCCACGGCGTACACCCCGTGGCGCACAGCGTCAACGGCGCGGGCTCCGCCGGCGCTCGCTTCGCGCTAGGGTCCGCGCGTGAGTGACAGCTGTCGACCGCGGTGTGGCGCGTGCTGTATCGCGCCGTCGATCTCGCCGTCACAGCCGAGCCTCCCCGACGGCAAGCCGGCGGGCGTTCGATGCCCGCACCTCTCGGCCGACATCACGTGCCTGCTGTTCGGCCGGCCCGAGCGCCCGGCGGTGTGCACGAGCCTGCGCCCCGGTCCAGACATGTGCCGCGGGTCTGCCGAGGAGGCGATGGCGGTGCTCGTCGCGTGGGAAGCGCTCACCGCGCCGCGCTGATCGCGTCCAGCGCTGGTCGGACCAGCACGGCCGATTGTATCGAGCGATCGTTTTCTCGCGACCCCGCTTACCCAACTACGATGCCGTGAATGGGGGGTACCGTCGGGGGTCGCTACACGCTGCACGGCCGCCTCGGCGAAGGCGGGATGGGTCAGGTGTATCGCGCTCGCCACCTCCAGCTCGGGAAGGCGTTCGCGCTGAAGCTGATCGCGCCGGCCTTTGCGCTCGATGGCGCGGCCCGGGCGCGCTTCAACCAGGAAGCCAAGCTCGCGAGCGAGATCTCGCATCCGAGCCTCGTGTCCGTCGTCGACTTCGGCGAGGACCCGGAGTTCGGCGCGTACATGGTGATGGAGCTGGTGGAGGGCGAGCCGCTGACCCGCGAGGGCGCAGGCCCGATGGCGATCCGGCGCGCGCTCGACGTGCTGATCCAGATCGCGGACGCGCTCGATCACATCCACCGGCGCGGCATCGTCCACGGCGACGTCAAGGCCGACAACGTGATGCTGTCGACCGAGGGCGATGGCGCGCGGCGTCGCCAGCTCGCGCGCCTGCTCGACTTCGGGCTCGCGCGCCGGCCCGGTGACGACGATGACGGCCCGGTCAATGGCAGCCCGCACTACCTTGCGCCCGAGCGCGCGGCCGGCGGTCCACCGAGCGTGCCCGCCGACATCTACGCGCTCGGCGTGCTCGGCTATCTGTTGATCACCGGCACCCTGCCGTTCGACGGCAACGTCGTCGAGATCCTGATGGCGCACATCAACACCGCGGCCGACGCGCCCTCGCTGCGTCGCCGCGAGCCGGTCGAGGACGCGATCGAGGACGTGATCCTGCGTGCGATGGCGAAGGATCCCGCGAAGCGCCACAGCTCGGCTGGCGCGCTGCGCTGCGAGCTCGTCGGGATCCTCGAGGCGCGCGACCTCGGTCGCCGGCGCCACGCGACCGGCACCGACAGCCCCGAGCTCACGCGCGAGGCCGTGCTCGGCGCCAGCTTCGAACACTCGCGGATCCCGCAGGCGCTGCTCTCGCTGACCGGCCACGTCGTCTACTCGAACCGTGCGTTCCTCGCGCTGATCGGGCAGGTTCACGCGGCCGATGGCCTCGCCCTCGAGCAGACGGTGCTCGGCGCTGCGTTGCCCGGGCTCGTGTGTGCGATCCACAGCGTGCACCGCGACGATCGCCCGGTGGTGCAGCGCACTCGCGTGGGGCGCGGAGCTGCGCAACCCGCGCTCGAGCTCACGGTCTGGCTCGCGCCCCTGCCGCTCCCCGGCACCGAGATCCACGTGATGATCCGCGTCGAGGATCCCGTTCTCGAGGACTAGGCCCCGCCGCTACGGGCTACGGCAGCTTCGGCTCCTCGAGTGCGCCCGGGCACTCGAGGCCGCCGAGAAACGCGATCAGATCCGCGCGCTCCGCATCGGAGAGCTTGGTGTCTTCGAGCAGCGGGCTCTTGTTCTTGTTCGGGATCCCGCCGCTCGACATCAGGAGCACGGCGTCCTCGAGCGTCGCGACCGAGCCGTCGTGGAAGTACGGCGCGCTCCGCGTGATGTGGCGCAGGCTCGGCGGCTTGAACGCCGCCCAGTCGGTGGGCTGGTTCGTTACCTTCATGCGGCCGATGTCCACCTGGTCCTCGGGCACGTCCTTCGTCCCGATCCCGACGTTGAAGTAGGCGCCGCCCTCGACCGGCATCGCCGTCGAGAAGAACGGCGGCGCGTGGCACGTGATGCACTTGCCCTTGCCCTGGAACACGTCGAGCCCGCGCTGCTGCGGCTCGCTGAGCGCGGCCTTGTCGCCCGCGGCGTACTTGTCGTACGCCGTGTCCTTGCAGACCAGCGTGCGCATGTACTCGGCGATCGCGCTGGTGACGTGCTCGGCCTTCGGGGTCGTGCCCGGGAACGCGGCTTCGAACAGCGGCTTGTAGCCGGCGACCTTGAGCAGCGCGGCGGTCTGCTTCTCGAGCTTCGCGTCGATCTGTTCGGGAAGGTCGCCGCCGGCGCCCATGTTGCCGAGGCTCCACGCGCCCTTGACGTTGGCCTCGAGCGTCTTCGCGCGACCATCCCAGTAGAACGCGTTCTTCCAGTAGCCGACGTTCCAGATCACCGGCGAGTGGCGGGTCAGCTGCTTGTCACCCGAGCCGATCGCGAGCGGATCCTTGCCGCCGTTACCGTCCTCGTTCCGGTGGCACGAGTAACACGAGCGGTCGTTGTGCCCGGACAGTCGCTTGTCGAAGAACAGCACGTGCCCGAGCGCGACCTTCTCGGCGCGGCGGGGATCGTCCGCGAGCTCGAGCTCGGGCAGCTGCGGCTGGGGCTGCTGCGACGGCCGCACCTTCGGCGCCTCGGAGGTCGCGGAGCCCGCCGAGCCCGGTGCCGGGTCGGTCGTCTTCTCCTTCTTGCACGCGCCGAGCCCGAGGCCTGCGGCACCGGCGAGTACGAACACGAGGGTGCGCGACTTCATTGCCGCGCACCATAGCGTGCTCGACGTCGACGCTCTACTTCGCGCCTGTGGTGAGGTGACCCAGGCAGGACAGCAGCGGCCCGCACGTCGTCTCTTCCTTGAAGCAGACCTCGAGCACGCGGACCTGGCGCGAGGACATCTCGACCTGGCAGGCCTTCATCCACTCGGCACCGAGCTTCGCGCGGACATCGGGCGAGGTGTTGGCGTCGAAGTCTGGCTTGGTCATGCGCCCTGCATCGAGCTCGGCCCGCGCGTCGTCGACGGCGCACTGCACGAGGCGGGGCTGCAGCGCCTCGCAGCCGGCATCGCGCCGCTGCTCGAGCTCGGTCCGGGTGTCCTGGACGACACCGGGGGGATCACCCGCCCGTGCCGCGGGCTGCGAGCCACCGCATGCGGCGACGCTCGTGACCAGCAGGGTGAAGCGGAGCGCGGCGGACGACATGCTCATGACGGGACCAACGGACATCACGGACCTCACTTACGCAGGGCGTCTCCCTCGCTGCCCTCGTCATCGAGCGGCAGGAGGCACGTTCGCTCGAGGTCGGCCACGCTGGCCGCCGCGGCGATGCACGCGATCACCCGGGGCGGGTCCTTCGCGCAGTCATCAAGAACCATCGTCGTGTTGTCGGCGACGAGCTGGGTCATCCGGCCAGGCTCCTGATCGGCGAGCTCGCGCCGGTAGAGGCCTTCGACCCGGGCGCGCGTCCCCTCGCAGGTCGCCGCGCTGCTGCCGGCGGCGCTGCCACTGCCGCCGCCCGTCACCGG
>JALZOI010000529.1 GCA_030857245.1 Myxococcota bacterium | reverse complement strand
GCGATCGACACCCGCGCGGTCTGCCTGGCGCGCGAGATGCTCGGCTACGTCTCGGCCCGCGCCGACTCGATCTTCGCGGTCCAGGGCCTCGGCACCCACGCGATCGTGCTCGGCGGCGACGCCGACCAGCGCGCGACCCTCGAGGTGTTCGCGCGCGGCGCCGGGATCGCGGCGTTCGCGCTGACCGAGCCCGAGGCCGGCAGCGATGTCGCCGCGATCCAGACCCGCGCGGTGCCCACCCCGACCGGCTACCGGCTCGACGGCGACAAGCTGTTCATCTCGAACCTCGGCATCGCCGATCACGCGACCGTGTTCGCGACCACCGAGCCGGCGCTCGGCGGTGCCGGCCTCACCGCGTTCTGGGTGCCGCTCGATCGGCCGGGCGTCACGGTCAAGCCGATGACGGCGATCGCGGCGCACCCGATCGGCGCGCTCGAGCTGCGCGGCGTCGAGCTGCCGGCCTCGGCGCGGATCGGCGCGGTCGGGCAGGGCATGAAGCTGGCGCTCCAGACGCTCGACGCGTTCCGCGTGTCGGTCGGCGCGGCGGCCGTCGGGATGGCGCGGCGGGCGCTCGACGAGGCGCTCGGCTTCGTGACCCGGCGCTCGCAGTTCGGCAAGCGGCTGTCCGAGCAGCCGCTCGTGCAAGCGCACCTCGCCGACATGATCGTCGATCTCGACAGTGCGCGGCTGCTCGTGCTGCGTGCCGCCTACCTCAAGGACACCACCGGCGGGCGCGTCACGACCGAGGTGTCGATCGCCAAGCTCGCCGCCACCGAGGCCGCGCAGCGCGTGATCGATCGCGCGGTCCAGCTGTTCGGCGGCCGCGGCGTGATGGCGGGCGCCGTCGTCGAGCAGCTCTACCGTGCGGTCCGGCCGCTGCGGATCTACGAGGGCACGAGCGAGATCCAGCGGACCATCATCGGACGCGCCCTGGCGCAGGGAGCGGGCACGTGACCGTCACGTTTCCCGACGACTTCAACCTGGCCGACTACTTCCTGTTCGATCGCGAACGCGACGGGCTCGGCGCCAAGCGCGCGCTGATCTTCGGCGAACGCTCGTGGACGTACTCCGCCGTCGCGGATCGCGCCCGCGCGCTCGCGCGCTTCCTGATCGATGCTGGCGTCCGCCCCGAGCAGCGCGTCTACATCGTCCTCCCCGACATCCCGCCGTTCGCGTGGAGCATCTTCGCGACGCTCGCCGCCGGCGGCGTGGTCACGATGGGCAACCCGCTCGCGCCGACCGACGATCTGCGCCAGGTCCTCGACTACGTGCGGGCGACCGTCCTGATCACGACGCCCGACGTCGCGGCGCAGCTCGCGCCGTCCTTCGACGAGCTGCCGCACCTGAGGACGATCCTGCTCGCGCCGGATGCCGTCACCGGCGCGGATCCCGAGGCGCACTGCGCCGTCCCCGACGCGATGCGCGAGCACGTGACGCGGCACCGCGTGCTGTCGCTCGAGCAGGCGATCGAGCTCGCCGATGGCTCCCTGACCGAGCGCCCGCGCACCAAGCGCGATGACCCCGCCATCTGGCTGTTCACGTCGGGATCGACCGGCCGCCCCAAGGCCGCGATGCACACCCACCGCGACTTCGCGTTCAACACCGAGGTCTACGCGAAGGGCACGCTCGGCTACCGCGCGGACGACATCGCGATCAGCGTGCCGCGGCTGTTCTTCGGCTATGCGACCGGCACGAACCTGTGGTTCCCGTTCGCGGTCGGCGCGACCGTCGGGCTGTTCAGCGAGCGCCCCACCGCGGACAGCATCGCCGCCGCGATCACGCGCTACCGGCCGACGATCGTCACCAACGTCCCGACGATGCTCGGCAAGCTGCTCGATCTCGACGACGAGCTGCGCGAGCGCGGTGACGCCCTCGACATGTCGTGCGTGCGATTCCACCTGTCGGCCGGCGAGGCGCTGCCCGAGCCGCTGCTCCGCCGCTTCATCGAGCGGTTCGGGGGCGAGGTCTACGACGGCATCGGCTCCGCCGAGATGTTCCACATCTACTGCACGAACCGGCCGGGCGACGTCGTCCCGGGCTCGCTCGGCCGCGCCGTCGACGGCTACACGCTGAAGATCCTGCCGGAGGAGGCCGATGCTGCCGGCGGGCCGGCGCTGCCACCCGGTGAGATCGGGGTGCTGTGGGTCAAGGGAGACAGCGTCGCGCAGGGCTACTTCCAGGATCGCGACAAGAGCTGGCGCACCTTCCACGGCCACTGGTGTCGCACTGGCGATCTGTTCCACATCGACGAGCGCGGCTACCTGTGGTTCTCGGGGCGCTCCGACGATCTCTTCAAGGTCGGCGGCATCTTCGTGGCGCCGCGCGAGGTCGAGGACTGCTTGCTCGGCCACGATGCGGTCTCGCAGGTCGCCGTGATCCCGGGTGACGATCAGGGCCTGACCAAGCCGAAGGCGCTCGTGGTGCTCCGCCCCGACGCGCGCGGCCGTGATCGCGACGAGCTCGCCGACGAGCTCAAGGCTCACGTCCAGGCGCGGCTGTCCAAGCACAAGTATCCGCGCTGGGTGGTGTTCGTCGACGAGCTTCCGAAGAACGATCGTGGCAAGGTCGACAAGAAGTTGCTGATCGAGCGCGACAAGCGCGACGAGCTCAGTGGATGACCGACCCATGACCGAGAAGTTCCTGGCCCGACACACGACAGCGAGCCTCTTCACGCTGCTCCGCGGCAAGCGCGCGGTCGTCGCGCTGGTGCCGATCGGCTCGACCGAGCCGCACGGCCCGCACCTCGGCCTCGGCACCGATGTCGTGATCTCGGCGGCCGCCTGCGTGCGCGCGTGCGAGCTGCTCGACAAGAAGGGCGCGCTCGTCGGCGTCGTCGCCCCGGCCGTCAGCTATGGCGTCACCGACTGTGCCGTCGGCTTCCCCGGCGCGGTCACGATCCCGCCGGCCGTGCTGACGGCGTACGTCGCCGCGATCTGCGATGGCCTGATCGCCCAGGGCCTGCGCCACGTCTGCCTCGTGAACAACCACCTCGAGCCCGCGCACGATGCCGCGATCCGCGAGGTGATCGTCGGCCGCGAGGGCAAGGTCAGCGTCGCGTGCCCGCTCACGAAGAAGTGGGCGCGGACGCTGTCGGCCGAGTTCAAGAGCGGCGCGTGTCACGCCGGCCAGTACGAGACCTCGATCATGATGGCGGCGGCACCCGAGCTCGTGGACGAGGCGATCCGGGTGACGTTGCCGGCGGTCCCGGTCAGCCTCTCCGACAAGCTCCAGGCCGGCATCGGCACGTTCGCCGGGATGGGCATGGAGCTGGCGTATGCCGGCGCGCCGGCGGCGGCCTCGATCGCGGAGGGTGAGCAGCTGATCCAGCGGCTCGCCGAGATGGTGATCGGCGAAGTGCGCGAGTCGCTCGGCCTCCCGGGCTGACGCCCGCTACTCGATCGTCACGAGCTTCTCGGCCTGCAACGCCTGCGGCTTGAAGGACTCGTCGAGCAGCGAGCCCGTGGTCAGCGTGAGGATGACCGTGCACGTGCCGGCGCCGGTGGGCACGAGCTTGCGGCTGCGATCGCGACCCCCCGTATCCTGCGCGCCGAGCACCGGCGCAAATGCGGCGACGCCCGCGCAGTCCTGGCCGAGCTGCCAGTCGACGCGCGCCTCACCGCGGAGCTCGCGGCCATTCGAGACGAGGTGACCCTGAAACAGGTCGCTCTCGCTGCCGCGCTTGATCTTGCTCGGGCCGGTGATCGCGGCGCCGGTCGGGACGACCGCCTTGACCTCGGTGGTCGTGTCGCCGCACCTCTTCGTGATCGTGCCCGGCGCCACCACGAAGCGCGGCCCCGGGGCGGCGCTCGCCGACGGGCCGCTCGCGGCGAACACCGCTGGCGAGCCCGCATACGTGCAGGTGTCGGCCCCGAAGGTCGAGCCTCCGCCGACGTAGGTACCAACGGCATGCTCGGTGGACGTGTTCGCGCTGGAGCCGCACGCGGCGAGCATCGTCAGCGCGACGAGAGGGGAGCGGGTCATACCCGGGTGATACCGCAGAGCCGGTCGCCGCTGGGACCGATCACCCGAAGTTCACGCGCGGGCCACGGGGCGCGCGTCAGCGGTGCCGGCCCGCGGGCAGCAGCCGCGCGGGGGGCAGCCCGCCGGCACGCTCGCGAAGGAACAGCGCGCGCGACGTGCGGTCGACGACCTTGCACGCGCCAGCCCCCGTGCCGAGCGCGGTGACCGACGCGAGCGCCGCCATGAACGCGGCGCCGATCAGGCTGCCGACCGCGATCGGCAGCAACCCGAACAGCAGGCCACCGGTGAAGATCGCGACGGGGGGCGCGAAGATCAGCTTCGCGTTGCGGCGCGTCGGCGCCTCCTCGGTCCAGTCGCGCTCGCAGCGATCGCAGCGCTGCCCCGCCGAGAGTGCATGTTGCTCGCAACGCGTGACGGTGCAGCGGCCACAGCGCATGACCGGCTTCGCGGTGCAGTCGTCGCATCGGAGCGCGCCCATCCACCACTGTGGTCCGAGGCGCGGGGGTCGCCAAACTGAAACTTCGCGGACCGCCGATCACGCGCCGCGGCATGGCCCCGAGGGGACCTGCGCTCGCTGGCGACGACCTTCGCACCGCCTCGCTACCTGGGGAATCGGGCCCAGCCCGACTCGACCCGGCGGCGGTCCACCGATCACTCCTTGATGCCGTGCTTGCTCTTGATCTGGTCGAGGACCTTCGAGTACTCGACGTCCCACGCCTGGGTACCCTCCTCGAGGTTCTTGATCCGGTCGCGGACTTCCTGGTCGATCGCCTCGTCCACCTGCATGTGCTTCTTGCAGATGTCCTTGATCTTGCGGCGCAAGATCGCGTCCTCGGCGAAGACCTCTTCGACGTGGCGCGACGCCATGAAGGCCTCGAGCATCTGGTTCGCGATCCAGGACAGGCCATCCTCGCCGAGGCCGAACTCTTTCTGATCGGCGAGCTGGCGCTTCGTGCGGCCGAGGTGCGAGTAGGGCAGGCCGCGGATCTCGAGGATATCCTTGGCGCGCTCCGTCAGCTCCTTCTCGACCCGGATGTACTCCTTGAGAACGGAGGCCGCGTCCAGCTGGGCTTCGTTGTTGTCGCTCACTTCGATATCGCCAGCCGTCGTCAGGTTGGTGATGATCTCCGCGGCGATGGTATCGACCTTGCCTGGATACAGTCTCATTCTGCGCGGCACTGTAGGCAGCGAACTGGGTACATGCAAGGTTCGCCACAGACTCTTCCCTGCATTTCCCACCCGCCGCGAGCGCCGGTTCAGGACCATCTCGTCGATGTGCACCATCGCTCTTCTGATCGAAGTCGTCGCCGGCGCACCAGTCGTGCTCGCCGCGAATCGCGACGAGCTGTACGCGCGACCGACGCGATCGCCTGAGGTCTTGCGCGCGACGCCGCGGACCGCCGGCGGGGTCGACGTGCTGTCGGGCGGGACGTGGCTCGCGGTGCGCGCCGACGCGCGGTTCGCCGC
>JALZOI010000528.1 GCA_030857245.1 Myxococcota bacterium | reverse complement strand
GCACCGGCGAGCCGCGCGGCACTCGAGCCATCACCGACGATCCAGCGCGGCGGCCCGCTCGCGGGGACCGGCCCGAGATCTCCGGCGACCAGCGGCGCGACGAGCAGGGCCGCGCAGTGCGCCGGGGTGTCGGTCGCGGTCGCCACGTGCAACGACACGCGCACCCGGTCCGCGAGGGGCGCGAGATCAGCGATCAGGCGACCCGCGGGGTCGAAGATCGCGAGCCGCTTCGCTGCCATCCGGCAGGAATATACCGGGGATCGCAGCGCGCTAGGGCCGGAGCGCGGCGATCCCGGGCAGGTCGAGGCCCTGGACGAACTCCAGGCTCGCCCCGCCGCCCGTGGACACGTGCGTGACGTCGTCGGCGAGGCCGGCCTGGGCGATCGCGGCAGCCGAGTCGCCGCCACCGACGACGGTCAGCGCCAGCTTGTTCTCGGCGAGCGTCTTCGCGACGGCGACCGTGCCGGCGGCGAACCGTGGCTTCTCGAACACCCCCATCGGGCCGTTCCAGAACACCGTCCGCGCCTCGGCGAGGACGCGGCGGAACAGCTCGACCGTCTTGGGGCCGATGTCGAGGGCCATCGCGTCCGCGGGGATCGCATCGACCAGCACGGCCTTGCTGCCCTCGGCGTCCTCGAGATCCGCCGCCACGACCACGTCGGTCGGCAGGTAGATGGTGACCTGCTTCTCGCTCGCCTTGCGCAGGAAGTTGCGCGCGATCGGGAGCTTGTCGCGCTCGACCTTGCTCTTGCCGAGCGCCTTGCCCTGGGCCTCGAGGAACGTGTTCGCCATCGCGCCGCCGATCACGATCGCTTGCACGCGCTCGAGCAGCGCGTCGAGCACCTCGATCTTGTCGGAGACCTTGGCGCCGCCGAGCACGGCGACGTACGGGCGATCGACCTCCCCGAGCAGCCGGGTCAGCACGTCGATCTCCTTCGCCATCACGAAGCCGGCACCCTTCTCGGGGACGAACTTCACCATCCCCGCCGTCGACGCGTGGGCGCGGTGCGCCGTGCCGAACGCGTCGTTGACGTAGATGTCCGCGTACGACGCGAGCTGCCGCGCGAACGCCTCGTCGTTGGCCTCCTCGCCGGGGACGAACCGCAGGTTCTCGAGCATCGCGATCTGGCCGTCGCGCAGATCCGACACCACCCGGCGAGCGCCGTCGCCCGCGGGCTCGTCCGACAGTGTGACGTCGATGCCGAGGAGCTCGGCGAGCCGCAGCGCGACGGGCTCGAGCGAGAGCTCGGGCTTGGACTGGCCGTCCGGACGCCCCAGGTGCGAGCCGAGCACGATGCGCGCGCCGCGCTCGATCAGGTGGCGCAACGTCGGCAGCGTCGCGGTGATCCGCGCGTCGTCGGTGATCTTCTTCGTGCCCTTCTCGAAGGGCACGTTGTAGTCGACGCGGACGAAGACGCGCTTGCCCTCGACCGGGAGCTCCTCGACGTGCTTGATGCCGCCGGGGAGCGCCATTACAGCCGCTCTCCGACGAACTTCGCGAGGTCGAACAGGCGCTGCGAGTAGCCCATCTCGTTGTCGTACCAGGCGAGCACCTTCACCTGATCACCGATCGAGGTGGTCAGCGCCGCGTCGAGGCTGGCGCTGTGGCGATCGCCGTTGAAGTCGGTCGAGACCAGCGGCTCGTCGACGACCTGCAGGATGCCCTTGAGCGGGCCCGCGGCGGCCTTGCGGAACGCCTCGTTGACGGTCTTCGCGTCGGCGGCGTTCTCGAGCCGGCAGGTCAGATCGACGAGCGAGACGTTCGGCGTCGGGACGCGGATCGCCATGCCGTCGAGCTTGCCGGCCATCGACGGGAGGACCTCCTTGAGCGCCTTCGCGGCGCCGGTGGTCGTCGGGATCATCGAGAGGGCCGCAGCCCGCGCGCGGCGCAGGTCCTTGTGCGGCAGATCGAGGATCTGCTGGTCGTTGGTGTACGAGTGGATCGTCGTCATCAGGCCGGAGACGACGCCGAACGAGTCCTGCAGCACCTTCGCGAGCGGGGCGAGGCAGTTGGTCGTGCACGACGCGTTCGAGATCACGTGGTGCTCCGACGGCTTGTACATCTCGGTGTTGATGCCCATGCAGATCGTGACGTCGGGACCCTTGGCGGGCGCCGAGATCAGGACCTTGCGCGCGCCGCCGGTGAGGTGCTTGCCCGCACCCTCCTTGTCGACGAACTTGCCGGTCGACTCGATGACGATGTCGACGCCGGCATCCTTCCAGCCGATCTGGGTCGGGTCCTTCTGGGCGCTGATGTTGACGGTGTCGCCGTTGACCAGCAGGTTGGTGCCCTGGACCTCGACCGTGCCCGGGAACTTGCCGTGCACGGAGTCGTACTTGAGGAGGTGGCCCAGCGTGCCGACGTCCGTCAGGTCGTTGATGAGAACGAGGTCGAAGGTGTCGGACTGCGCTGCGAGGCAGCGCACGAACCCACGACCGATGCGACCGAAGCCATTGATGCCGATGCGGACCTTCGCCATGGCGGGCACCCTAGATCGGATCTAGCAGCGCTGCCAGGGACCGGAGGGCCCAAGACCCGTGGTCCGCCGTGAGACTCGCGGATGCTGCGGGAGCTCCGAGCGGGAGCTACGACCGAGCACCGACCGACCACGACCAACCCACCAGACGCCAGCAGCGCCACCGCGCGCCGGCGGCTACGCGACTTGCTGCGCGGGCTTCTCGTGACTCGCCGCGATCTTGGTCGTGACCTCGCTGATGAGCTCGGTCGCCAGCGACACGATCTGCTTCTCATCGAAGCCTTGCGACTCCAGATCGCGGTAGATCGACTTCGCGAGGATCTTCACCGCACGGGACTTGGCTTCGCGATCGGTCATAGGGGCTGCCCAACGAACAGCACTCTGTGTGCCAAGGCCGCGAAGCCGTCCAACCAAGCGGAAAGACGACAGCGGTGCTTGCAGCGGATCCCGGTTTCGCCGCTCGAGGTGTGTAACGTCGCACCGACCGCGTAACCGGCTACGCACATGATCGCGACGGTCCGACCAGTGACACTGCATTCTACCGATGATCCCGCTACGCGTGCGGCATCCGGAAGAAGCCGCGGATGCGTCCGAGCAGATCGCTCTTCGCGGTATCGGCCTGCGCCGGCTTCGCGTCCTCGTGCTCGTCGCGCGCTGCTGACAGGGCGGTACGCCGGCGCACCAACACCTCCGCGATCTGCTCCGCCACCGCCGGGTTCTGACGGAGCACCGCGTGCACCGCGGCCTTGTCGATCCGGTAACAGATCAGATCGGTCGCTGCGATCACGGTGGCGGTGCGGGCCTCGCCCGTCATCAACGACATCTCGCCGAAGAACTGGCCGGGCCCGAGGCGGGCGACCTCGCGCTCGTCGACTCCCAGGCCGATCCGGACGATCGCCTCGCCCTCGAGCATCATGTAGAGGTCGTCATCGTGCTCCCCCTCTCGCGTCACGGCCTCGCCGGCGGCGAACGGCGTGAACACGAGGTGGCTCGCGAGCTCCCGGCGGACGCCGTCCTCGAGACCCCGGAACAGGTCGACCGTCATCAGCGCGGTGCTCCGCCGCTCCAGCTCGCTCGCTTCCTTGCGGACGTGGCGCTCGGGGGTGTCGTGCGTCAGGAACACGCTGCTCGCCGGGATGGACATCGGGATCTCGGCGCGGCGCAGCGCGTACCAGACGCGGACGCGGATCGCGCTGTCGGGCGGATCATCCACCGCGAGATCGGTGAGCCAGTAGCGCACGCAGTACTGCGCGTAGCTGTCCTTGATGCCGATGAAGAGGACGTGCGCCGGCGGATCCGCGGCCATCCGCGCGACTGGATCCTTGCGCAGCGTGCCCTCCACCGCGGCGATCACCTCGGTCGGCGGCGTGCGGAAATCGACGAAGAAGTCGATCGAGCGGCGGGTCTGCTGCGGCGCGCCCAGGCGGCGGCCGAGGATCGTGATCTGGCTCTTCACGAGCGTGCCGTTCGGGATGATCACGGTGTCCCAGGTGCGGGTCTCGATCGCGGTGTAGCGCCAGCGGATCTCGGTGACCTTGCCGGTCGGACCGCCCGCCAGCGAGACCCAGTCGCCGACCTGGAGCGACTTGTCGAGTTGCACGGAGAGGCCGCCCATCACGTTGCCGAGCGTGTCCTGCAGCGAGAACCCGATGACGGCCGTCAGCACGGCGCTCGTCGTGATCAGGCCCGCGACCGAGAACCCGGCGCGCTTGCCGACCGTGATGAACACGACGAGCACGCCGACCGCGGTGATCAGATCGATCAGGATGCGGGGCAGGCTCCAGCCGACGCGCGGCAGCAGCCCGCGGAACACCAGCTTCGTGATCATCGTGACCACGGCGAGGAGCTCGAACGCCAGCGCGCACAGCCGGGCGACGGTGGACTCGTAGCCGAGCGTCGTCTGTCCGGCGGCGACGACGACCGCGATCGCGTGGAGGATGAGCAGCGACGCGGCGGTGCGCACGGGGTTCCGCTCGACCTCGGTGCGCGCGAGGATCGCCTGCGTCACGAAGTACGCGAGGACGACGAACGGCGTGCGCGCAGCCCAGAAGGCTTCGGCGAGGGTCGTCCAGAACTCCACGGCTCGCTATCCTAGCGGAAGCGCGGAGCCGCGGGCGGCCCGCCGGCCGCGCACGTATGCGGAGACGGCGCATGCGAGCTCTTCGGTGCCGCTCGAGCAGCCGGCCGGCCGCGTCGAGGAAGCGGTCCTGCATGTCGCGGCTGCGGTCCTGTCGGAGCTCGCATCACCGCTCGAGGTGGCCCGGGCGATACCAGTCGAAGTCATTCGGGCGGCGGAAGCCGAGCAGCGAGAAGCTGATGCTGACGTCGAGCGACGACACGCGGTGCCACCAGCCAGCCGGGATGAAGAGGGCGTCGCCGGGGCCGACGATGACCTCCTTGACCGCGAGCTGGCGGAGCGCGGGGTGACGCGCAACCGCGAGCCGGTCGAGCTCGATCGGGCTGTAGAAGCCGTGCACCGGATCGAGCAGCAGCGCGGTCTCCTGCGGCGAGACCAGCTCGATGCGCTTGCGGCCGTAGATCTGGCAGAACAGGATGTTGGTGGTGTCGTGGTGGAGCGGCGTGATCGTGCCGGCCGGACCGATCCACAGCGACGTCGCGGTCGGGCGCGGTGGCTCGAACAGCGCGCGCGGCGGCCGGACGTCGTCGAGGAGCGCGCGGAACCGCGGCCGCTTCATCGTGTTGTTGTTCGAGACCAGGTAGAGGTCGTTCGACGTCCCGGCGGCGAGCACTTGATCGATGAAGCGATCCATCCGCAGCCGCCGCCGGTGCGCGCGGTAGTTCATGTCGTAGTGCGGATCGGCCTCGCGGCCGGCGGTGACCTCGATCGTGACCTTGCCGAACTCGCGCTTGAAGAACGCGGGCGTCCACTTGCGGAGCGCGGGCCACGACCGCGTCGCGTCGGTCAGCACGACGGGGCGGTGGGCGGCCCAGTAGTGCCGGAAGAACTCCTC
>JALZOI010000527.1 GCA_030857245.1 Myxococcota bacterium | reverse complement strand
GCCGCGACGCGCCGGGCCTGGGGCGCGCCCGCCGCCACGCCGGCCAGGCCCGCGCCGAGGGAGATCGCGAGCGTGATCCGCGCGAGCACGAGAGGGCGGGCCATCCGGCCGAGTCTACCGCGAGCGACGCCTCGCGGAGCGCCGACCTCCTCGGTTCGTGACGTGGGGCGCCCCGGCGGCGTACGATGGCCCCGATGACCACTGTCCGCTGGGTCGCGTTGGTCGGGATCCTCGCGCTCGCCCATGGCGGGTGCAGCTGCAACACGAAGCCGGGGAGCGCCGACGTCGATGCGAGCTCGGCGTGCTCGCCCGCGTGTGTCGACGACACGGTGTGCCGGTACCTGACGTGCGTGCCCCCGCCGACCGCCTGCACGCAGAGCGAGGACTGCCCCGGGGATCAGTACTGCGACACCAGCGCGTCGGAGTGCCTCCCGTGGGGCGTCGGGCCCGGTGGCGACAAGGACCCCGCGTGCACGCGCGAGCCGGTGCCGGGCGTGTTCTTCCCGGGCGCGCAGTGCGAGTGGACCGCGCCACCGACCGGGGATCCGTTCCCGCTCCACATCAACGTGCTCGCGACCCCGATGGTCGCGTCGTTCTACCAGAGCGGTGAGTTCTCGACGCCCTCGATCGTCTTCACCTCCTACAACTTCACCGACGGTGGCGTGCAGTCGTGTCAGGGCAGCGACCCGACGAACTACTTCGGCGTGATCCGGATCGTCAACGGTCGCGATTGCACCCAGCAGGCCACCATCGCGAGCCCCGCGGTGATCGCCTCGGCGTCGGTGGCGATCGCGGATCTCGCGGGCACCCCCACGCCCGAGATCGTCGCGGCGCGCATGCAAGGGGGGCTCGTCGCGTTCACGTTGGGGCCGCAGGGCTGGGAGGTCCTGTGGGAGACCACCTCGCAGTTCGCCGACGCGCTGTGCAACTGGGCAGGGCCTTCGATCCACGATCTCGACGACGACGGCCGCCCCGAGATCCTGTTCTACGGCGCGGTCTACGACGGCCTGACCGGCGCGACGATCGACGAGTCGATCGCGGGCCTGGTCGACGCGGTCGGCACCGGCTACATCCCGGTCGCCGCCGACGTCGATGGCGACGGCACGATCGAGCTGATCACGGGATCGCAGCTCTACACGTGGGAGCCGGTCGCGCGGCGCTGGATGACGCTGCAGGCACTCCCCGGCGGCGACGGGCACACCGCGGTCGCCGACTTCGGCACGTACCCGATGGATGGCGCGCAGGACGTACGCGGCACGCTCGACGGGATCGCCGAGGTCGCGGTCGTGTTCGGCGGCACCGCGCGCGTGTTCAACCGGTTCGGCCGCGAGGTCTTCGCCGCCCCGCTGCTCGCGCTCGGCGGTGGGCCGGTCGGCTCCGGCGGTCCACCCACGATCGCCGACTTCGACGGCGACGGGCGCGTCGAGTTCGCCTCCGCTGGCGCGAGTGCGTACAACGTCTTCGATCCGGACTGTCGCGGCACGCCGGATCCGGCGAGCTGCCCGGCGCTCCGCACCGACGGCATCGCGTGGGTCCAGCAGTCGCAGGACTTCTCGTCGAACAAGACGGGCTCCTCGGTGTTCGACTTCGACGGCGACGAGCGCGCCGAGGTCGTCTACGGCGACGAGTGCTTCACGCGCGTCTACGACGGCCTCACCGGCAAGGTGCTGTACTCGCGGTTCCGCACGTCGTGCACCTGGTACGAGAACCCGCTCGTCGTCGACACCGACGCCGACTTCAACGCGGAGATCGTGAGCACGTCGAACACGAACTGCAACACGATCTGCCCGGCGGTCGATCCGATCTTCGACGGCGTGCAGTGCCTCGACGACTCCGATTGCCCGGTCGCGACGAGGTGCGGTCGCGAGCAACCGGCCGATGCCCTCGGACGCTGCCGCTGCACGACGGATCCGGACTGCGGCGGCGACGGCTTCGTCTGCCTCGATCCGCTCGCCGGCGCCTCGGCGGCCGGCAAGGTGTGTCGCGCCGCGCACCCCGGCGGCACGATGAAGGCCAGCGGGATCCGGGTCCTCGCGGACGGCGTCGATCGCTGGGTCAGCACCCGCGCGATCTGGAACCAGCACGCGTACAGCGTCACGAACATCGACGACGCCGGCAAGGTGCCGAAGACCAGCGCCTGGCTGCGCAACTGGACGCAGGCGGGCCTCAACAACTTCCGGCAGAACTCACCCGGGACCGGCGCGATCCCCGGCGCGATCGCCGATCTCACCGTGAAGCTCGCGAAGGTCACGTGCACCGGCAGCGTGCCCACAGTGACCGCGCAGGTCTGCAACCGCGGCACCGAGCCGGTCGGCGTCGGGCTGCCGGTCGCGGTCTACGCCGACGGCCCGCCGCTCGAGCTGCGCTGCTCGGCGACGACGACGCAGCGGCTCTTCCCCGGCAACTGCACCGACGTGAGCTGCGACTGGACGGGCGCGCAAGGCAGCGGCCTCGTCGTCGCCGACGACCGCGGCAACCAGAGCGGGACGAGCCTCGAGTGCCGGGAGGACAACAACAGCTACGCGATCGCGGTGAGCTGCCCGTAGCCCGCCGGGCCGGCCCGCCGCGGGCCCCGCGCGTGGGCGCACTTCCAGGGACCGCCGCGGTTGCTGCCTGCGCGCGTCACGGTCAAGCTGCCGGGATGGCCGCGGTACCCAAGGAAGTCACGACGGACCGGCGTGGCATCGACGAGCTGCAGTTCACCGAGCGCTTCATCACCGAGCTGCCGGGCGATCCCCTGACGGTGAACCGCCCGCGGCAGGTCCACAACGCGGTCTACACGCGGGTCGAGCCGACCCCGGTCGCCCGTCCCGAGCTCCTCGTGGTCGTGCCCGAGGTCGCGGCGCTGCTCGATCTCGATCCGACGCCGACGCCAGAGCTGGCGGCGACGCTCGCGGGGAACCGCGTGGTCCCGGGCATGGCGCCGTATGCCGCGTGCTACGGCGGCCATCAGTTCGGCACCTGGGCGGGCCAGCTCGGCGATGGTCGCGCGATGACGCTCGCCGAGGTCGCCAACCGGCGCGGAGAGACCTGGGAGATCCAGCTCAAGGGCGCCGGCCCCACGCCGTACTCGCGCCGCGCCGATGGCCGCGCGGTGCTCCGCTCGTCGCTGCGCGAGCTGGTGTGCAGCGAGGCGATGCATCACCTCGGCGTCCCGACCACGCGCGCGCTCTCGCTGGCGCTCACCGGTGACCCCGTGCAGCGCGACCTGCTGTACGACGGCAACGCGAAGCTCGAGCCCGGCGCCGTCGTGTGCCGCGTCGCGCCGTCGTTCCTGCGGTTCGGGAGCTACGAGCTGCCGGCCTCGCGCGACGACCATGCGACGCTCGAGCGGCTCGTCCGCTTCACGCTCGAGCGGTACTACCCGCAGTTCGTCGAGGGCGAGCGGCTCGATGTCGTCGGGTTCTTCGCCGAGGTCATGCGCCGCACCGCGTGGATGATCGCGGAGTGGATGCGCGTCGGCTTCGTGCACGGCGTGATGAACACCGACAACATGTCGATCCTCGGGCTCACCATCGACTACGGGCCGTACGGCTGGCTCGAGTCCTACGATCTCGACTGGACGCCCAACATCACCGACGCCGGCGGCCGCCGCTACCGGTTCGGCAACCAGCCGCAGGTCGCGCACTGGAACCTCGCGCAGCTCGCGCGCGCGCTGCTGCCGCTCGTCGAGAGTGTCGAGCCGCTCCGCGAGGTGCTCGATCTCTACCCACCGGAGATGTCGGGGCTGTACCGGCACATGATGCTGCGCAAGCTCGGGCTCTCCGGCCATCGCGACACCGCCGCCGAGGACGACGCGCTGCTCGGCGAGCTCGGCGCGCTGCTGGTCGACGTCGAGACCGACATGCCGCTCTTCTATCGCGCCCTCGCGCGCGTGCCCGGCACCGCCTCGGCCGACGAGGCCGCGGCGATCCTGCGCGACGCGTACTACGTCCCCGACGACGTCACCGCGGTCCAGCACGGCGTGCTCGCGGACTGGCTGCGCGCGTACCAGGAGCGGCTCGCTACGGAGCAGCTCGACGATGCCGAGCGCCGCACGCGGATGGACTCGGTCAACCCGCTCTACGTGCCGCGCAACTACCTCGTGCAGGAGGTCATCGAGGCGACGGAGCAGGGCGACCGCACCGCGCTGCTCGAGCTGCTCGACGTCCTGCGCCACCCGTACACGGAGCAGCCCGGGCGCGAGCGCTTCACCGCGAAGCGCCCCGAGTGGGCGCGCCACCGGCCGGGGTGCTCCATGCTGTCGTGTAGCTCGTAGCGCGCGGGCGCGTCACGGCGTCGGGATCTCGAGCGCCCCCGACGGGATCACGGCCGGCCGGCGGAGCGCCTGGCGCGCGGCGTCGTCCTGCTCGACCGCTTGCACGGCCCGGTTGATCTCCTCGACGACGCCCCGCTTCCTCCCGTAGTCGATCTTCGCGGTGTACTTCATGCGATCGAGCGTCGCGAACGACTGCACGAACTCGTCGTGCTCGCGGGCCTTGCGCTCGTGGATGGCCTGCAGGTCCATCTGGTCCTTGACGATGTAGGGCGTCAGCATGATGAGCAGGTTCGTCTTCTTCTTCGTGCGCTTCGAGTGCCTGAAGAAGTGCCCGAGGATCGGGATGGCCCCGAGGATCGGGACCTGGCTCGACGTCAGCACCACCTTCTCCTGCATGAGGCCGCCGACCACGACGGTCTGCTGGTCACGCACCAGCACGCGGGTGTCGAAGCTCCGCGTGCTCCACGTCGGCCCGAGCCCGGCGAGGTCCTCGCCGAGGTCCTTGGCCTCGTGCTTGATCTCGAGCAGCACCGAGTCGTCGATCGAGATGTGCGGCTTGATCGACAGCTCGAGCAGCAAGTCGACGCGATCGATGTTCTGGTTGACCGAGCCCGGCGGGACGTCGGTCCCCGTGATGCCGCCGAAAGAGAGGCCCTTCTGGTACGGGATGTTGGTGCCGACCTTGTACTTCGCCTCCTGGTTGTCGAGCGCGATGATGCTCGGCGCCGACAGCACGTTCGTGTTCGAGGTGTCCGCGAGCGCCTGGAACAGGATGCCGTACGACGGCACGCTCTTGCCGAGCAGCTTCTCGGTGAGCTTGGTCGGGCTGCCGAGCAGGCCGCCGATCAGCCCGGTCGCGGCCCCGAGCGTGCCGACGCTGGTCGACTTGAGGTTCGGCGCCTGCACGCCGCCGACCAGCAGCGACTTCGAGCCAGCGAGCGGCAGCGAGCCGTGCGCGCTGCCGCCGACGACGAGGCCGTTCCCGAGCGAGACCTCGAGGATGACCGCCTCGATGTAGACCTGGCGGCGCGGCTGATCGAGCTGCGCGATGACCTCCTTGATCGCGAGGAAGTCACGGCCGGTCGACATCACGATCAGCGAGTTCGTCGGGGCGTCGCCGATGATCCGGACCTGACCCTCGAGCGAGGTGCCGAGGGCGTCGGCGGGGGACGGCGCGGGTGGCGGGGGCGGCGCGCCGGGC
>JALZOI010000526.1 GCA_030857245.1 Myxococcota bacterium | reverse complement strand
TCTACGCGGCGATTCCGATGATGGGCGACGACAGGCTCGCGCCGCTCATGAAGGCCTACGATGAGGTGGTCCGTCGTCACGAAATCTTTCGCGCGGTATTCGGTCTGATTTGAGGGGATGGCTCAGCTGTGTACCCGCAAACGTGCCGGTCGCGCGCGATCAACCGCCGCGCCGCCGCACCCCACATGACCTCTCCGAACCTCGGCGGGGCCGGCCGCCACACGGGCAGCGAGGACTCCCCGAGGCACCGCCCACGACCGGATGCACGCGGGGACCGCGGGCACCGTGCCGCACCGCCCGGGCCAGCACTCACAGCGGGTTGCGCGGTAGGTGAACGCGGTACACCCGTTGCACTCTGCGTGACGCGTCGCGCCGTGTGTTTGCCGCGCGTCATTGCTGCCGAACCTGGCGGCCCGGATTTCTATGGTCCCGAGCGGACCTGGAAGGACTCGTCATGCAACGCGCCGTCTGTCTCGTCCTGGTGTTGTCTGCCTGTGCCGCGGACGTGCCGTCCGTGCCCGAAGGATCCGAAGAGGCGGCCGCGGAGCCCGTTCGCTACCTGTCGCGCACCGACTTCGTCGACCAGGTCGCGACCATCGAGTCGTCGACGCCGTTCCTCAGCTTCGGGCTCGTGGTCGCGATGCCCGATGACGTCGCGCTCGAGATCCGGCTGCGCCGGCCCGACGGCGAGCTCACGGCGTGGCAGGAGATGCCGGCCGCGTGGAGCGAAGGCGGGCAGCGGACGATGACGCTCGTCCTCGAGCAGCCGGCCACCACGCTCGAGCTGCGCGCAAATCCAGCGCCGACGTTCGCCCGCGTCGAGCTGTCAGAGACCGAAGAGCTGCCGCTCGAGGACGAGGGCGAGCTCGACGACGACGACCACGCGGGTGCCCGCGCGTCGCACGCCGGCCGGTGGCAGCCGCCGGCGTCGACGCTCGGGATCGGCGACTCGCAGAGCCTGCCGTACCTCGGCGCGTCGGGCTGCTCGCCCACCCAGTCGCTGCTGCCGGGCACGCGCGACATCGCCAACATGCTGCGCGCTTCGTTCCCGGGCGCGGCGTCGTACGGCGGCTACTTCTGCCGCAAGATCGTCGGCGGCAGCGGGTGGTCGGTGCACTCGACGGGCCGCGCGATCGATCTGTTCGTGCCGCTGGCGGGCGGGCAGGCCGACAACGACCTCGGCGATCCGATCGCCAACTGGCTGGTCGAGAACGCGGAGTACGTCGGGGTCAGCTTCGTGGTCTGGGATCGCGGATCGTGGGGCGCGCACCGGCCCGCGGGCGCGAAGCACAAGACCTATACCGGCCTGCATCCCCATCACGATCACCTCCACATCGAGGTCACGCCGGCCGCCGGCGCCAGCACCACGCGGTGGTTCACCGACGGCAAGCCCGCGGCGAACGGCGGACGCAGCCGCACGCTCGACGTGGCGTTTCAGGCCAACACGTCGAACCTGTGGACGCTCGGCCGCGGCGACTGGCGCCTCGGGATGCTGCCGGGCACGAGCCCGAGCATCGCGGCGCTGCGCGGCGGCGGCGTCCAGGTCGCGTTCCAGTCGAACACGAAGAGCCTGTGGACGGTCGGCGCCGCCGGCAACAAGAACTGGGACCTCGGCCTGATGGCGGGCACGAGCCCGAGCATCACCGCGCTCACCGGCGGCGGCTTTCAGGTCGCGTTTCAGGCGAGCTCGGGCCGGCTGTGGACCGTCGGCACGGCGGGCATGCGCGACTGGAGCCTCGGCCTGATGGCGGGCACGAGCCCGAGCATCACCGCGCTCGCCGGCGGCGGCTTTCAGGTCGCGTTCCAGGCCAACACCGGCGCGCTGTGGACGGTCGGCGACGCCGGCGGCCGCAACTGGAACCTCGGCCTCGCACCCGGCACGAGCCCGAGCATCACCGGGCTGCCCGGCGGCGGCTTCCAGGTCGCGTTTCAGGCGAACACGTCGGACCTCTGGACGGTCGGCGCCGCGGGCAACCGCAACTGGTCGCTCGGCATGAAGGCCCGGACCAGCCCGAGCATCACGAGCCTCGCGAACGGCGGCTTCCAGGTCGCGATCCAGGCGAACTCGGGCAGCCTCTGGACGGTCGGCACCGCCGGCCACCGTGACTGGCAGCTGGGCCTCAACCCGTCGACGAGCCCGGGCATCCGCTCGCTGCCGGGCGGCGGCTTCGAGGTGACGTTCCAGGCCAACACCGGGACGCTGTGGACCGTCGACTCGAACGGCGGCCGCCGCGACTGGCGGCTCGGCCTGGCGACCGGCGCGAGCCCCGCGGGATCGTGAGCCATCGCGGGTGCGCTCGCGAGCATCGCACCGAATGCGGGCGTGAGCGGCATCGCGTACGAACCCGAAACCCGACGCGACAACGATCGCGATGGTCTTCCAGAACGACGCCCTGTACCCGCACATGTCGGTGGCCGACAACATGGGCTTCGCGCTCGAGATCGCCGGCGTCTCGCCGAGCGCATCCGACCCCCACGTCACGCGCCGCGAGCTCGACCCTGCGCCGGCCCGTTGCGCCGTCACGGCGAGCGAGCGCCCGGTGGCCGAGCTGCCGCGACGCCGCGCAGCGCCGATCCGTCACTCCCTCAATGCTTCTTCGCCGACCCCGGCTTGGTCTGCGTCGCCTGCAGCGCCGCCTTCGCGGTCTCCGGCAGCAGCTCGCCGGCGATCCCTTGGATCTTGCTCTTCAGCGAGGCGGCGATGACCTTGTCCTTGCCCTTCATCATCGCCTCGAAGCCGGCCCTCGCGACGTCCTCGGGCGCGTCCTTCTTGCCCTGCGCGACCTTGGTGTTCTCCATGTCGGCGCGCTCGAAGAACTCGGTGTCGGTGGCGCCGGGCTGCAGCGCCGTCACCGTGACGCCGGTGTCCTGCAGCTCGTTGCGGAGCGCCTCCGCGAACATCAGATCGAACGCCTTGGTCGCGCCGTAGACGGCGAGGTACGGCGCCGGGTTCGGGCTCGCGACCGACGCCGTGATCAGGACGCGGCCCTGGCGGCGGTTGACCATGTGCGGGATCACGCGCTTGGCGAGGTGGACCACGCTCGCGCAGTTGAGCGCGATCACGCGGAGCTCGTCCTCGAGATCGTTGTTCAGGAACGCGCCGCCGACGCCGATGCCGGCGTTCAGCAGCAGGGCGTCGATCGGGCGGCCGGTCTCCGTGATCACGCTGTAGAGCTGCTCGACGCCGCCATAGGTCGCCAGGTCGGCGGCGACCGGTACGACGCTGGCGCCCGTCGCGGACAGGTGGCGCGCCGCCTCGGCGATTCCCTGATCATCCTGGGCGCAGATGATCAGATCGAAGTCGTGCTGCACGCATTGCTGCGCGAGCTCCAGGCCGATTCCGGCGGATGCGCCGGTCACGACGGCGAGCGGACGACTCGTTACGGTACCCATGACGGTGCTCCTCGGGGGGTGGTCCCCCGGAGCTGTGCGAACCGCGTACCAGCACGTAAGCGTGCAGACCCTCGACGGCGCTCAGCCCGCGAGCGTCGTCACCGCGAGCGCCCCGCCACCGGCGACGATCACCAGCCCGCCGACGATCGCCATGCGCTTGCCGAGTGACGCGCCACCGACGCCGAGCGCGAGCCCGGTCTTGACGATGGTGTTGACCGCGATCGCGATCAGGATCGACGTCGTCGCGACCGTGGCATCGAGCCCGCCGTGCGCGAGCCGCGCCGACGACAGCGTGACGGCGTCGACGTCGGTGGTGCCGCCGAGCGCGGACGCGAGGTAGATGCCCTCGGCGCCGATGTAGACCTGCGCCGCCTTCATCGCGAGCAGCACCGCGGCGAACACCAGCGTCACCTTGATCGCGCTGCCGAGCTCGAACGGGTTCTTGAGGTCGAGCTCGCCGGCACCCTCGCCGTCGCGGCGGAACGTCAGCAGCAGGCCGACCAGCGCCGCGACGATCATCGCGCCGAGCGGGATCGCGAGGGTCGCGAGCAGCGCGGGATCGATCACCGCGACCAGCACCGCGACCCGGCCGAGCATGATCGTCCACGCGACGGTGATCGCGCCCGCCGCGACCGGCGCGAGCTTGGGCTCGGCCTTCGTGCGGCCCGCGAACGACAGCGTCACCGCGGTCGACGACACCAGGCCGCCGAGCGCGGCGCCGAGGAGCAGGCCGCGCTTGGCGCCGTACAGCTTCATCGCGACGTAGCCGAGGAACGACAGCGCCGAGATCGTGACGACGAGGATGCCGAGCGTGCGCGCGTTGAGCGCGTCGAGCGGCCCGAAGTCGCGGTTCGGCAACAGCGGCAGCACGATCACGGCGACGATCAGGAACTTGATCGACGCGTAGAAGTCCGCGCGCGAGATCCGACCCGCCGTCGTGTGGAACCACTGCTTGGAGCTCAGCAGGAACGTCAGCACCACGCCGATCGCGGCGACGAGCACGAGGCGGTCGCTCATCGGCTCGACGACCTCGCGGCTGGTCGCGAGCGCGCCGAGCAGGAAGACGCCGATCACCGAGATCTCGGTCGTCATGCCGTGGTCGGCGTCGCGCCGGATGTCGGCCGCGTAGGACAGCCCGACCAGCGCGAACACGCCGAGCAGCGCGACGAGCGGCAGCCACGCCGCGGCCGGCTCGAGCAGCGTCGCCAGCCCGCCGACGAGCGCGAAGATCGGATATGTCCGGATCCCACCGAGCTGCATCCCGCCACGCTCGGGTGCGCTCTGCTCGCGCTCGAGCCCGACCAGCAGGCCGACCGCGAGCGCGGTGGCGAGCGTGATGTGCGTCTCGTAGGGCTCCACGCGGGGAATAATGGTACGAATCGCCGCGATGTGGCAGCCGTCCGAGCGGATCAAGCACGAGCTGCCGCTCGCGACGTGGCCCACCGCGGTGCAGGCGGCGGGCGCGCGCATGTTCGAGCCGATCGAGCTCGGGCCGCGCATGGCGTGCACGCGCACGTGGGTCCCCGCGATGGTGCCGTGGCGCGCCACCGAGGACGGCTTCGTCACGCCCGACGTGATCGACTGGTACCGGCGGTTCGCCGAGGGCCGGCCCGGGGTGCTCGTCGTCGAGGCCACCGCGATCCGCGACGTCCCGTCGGGTCCGCTCCTCCGGCTCGGGCATGACCGCTTCATCGAGGGGCTGCAGCAGCTGACCCGCGCGGTCCACGAGGCGTCGAACGGCGAGACGCTGCTGTTCATCCAGCTCATCGACTTCCTGTCGATCCGCCGCCGCCCGCCGCGCGACAAGTTCTTCGCGCGCTTCCTCGCCGTCACCGAGCGCCACCGCGAGGCGCTCCGCGTGCTGGTCGACGATCCGTCGATCGCCGCGCTCGACGAGGCCGGCCTGCGCGCACGGCTGGCGGCGCTCCCCGACGCCGAGCTGCCGTCCGTGCTGTCGGCGCGCGAGCTCGAGGATCTCGAGCGCGGCTACCGCGAGCGCGTCACCGACACCCACCTCCCGCACATCCGCGAGCTACCGCAGACGCTGCCGGGCCTGTTCGCCGACGC
>JALZOI010000525.1 GCA_030857245.1 Myxococcota bacterium | reverse complement strand
GAGCGGCAGGCGGCGGCTGACGGTCACCTCGCGCACCGACCCCGCCGGCGCGACGACCCGGTGCTGGAGCCGCCGCGCCGGGCAGCTCGTCACGCCAGGCGGCGTCCGAACCCACCCGACGCGACGCGTCCTGATCGTGTCGTGTCGCGAGCTGGTCGGCGGGCGGCAGGACACCGAGCTGCTGAAACATCTCGTATTGATCGAAGTAGGAGATGGTCTCGACGACCCTGCCGTCGCGGATGCGCAAGACCTCGCTGCGGAGCCGCCCGCGAGCACGTCGACCACCGTCGCGACATCGCGGTCATGGCAGGACGCGGCACGCGGCAACGCGCGGCGCGCAAGCGGACGAGATCGCACGACGCCGCGAGGCACGCACGTTGCGGAAGCGCAGGCCCGGAGGTCCTGCGATGGCTGCGATGATCGGAATGCGCGTGCGGATGTTCACGACCCTGCTCGGGGTCACGCTCGGGGCGTGCGGCGCCAGCGAGCTCGACGGCGCGGGCGTCGACACCCCGGACGGTGGCGCTCGGGCCGATGCCGGCGTCAGCAGCAGCTGCCTGTCGTCGAGCGAGTGTCCGACCGGCCAGGTCTGTAGCGACTTCGGCCGCTGCGAGCTGCCGGCGCCGATGGGCGATGCCGGCGTGCCGCCGCCCCCCGAGGTCGAGTACGAGTACGCGACGCCGATCAGCTCGGATCGCTACGTCTACGTGGCGATGACCGCGCAGGACGAGCTCGTCCGCATCGACGGTCACACCCTCGCCGTCACGGCGACGCCGGTCGGCGAGGCGCCGGAGATCGTGAGCGCGATCCCCGGCAGCGACGGCGCGGTCGTCCTCGATTCGGTGAACGGCACGGTCACCATCGTGCGGCCGAGCGGCGCCACCGACACCCGCAAGGTGCTCGCGACGCTGCCGCACCTCAACCGGCTCGACATGGATCCGTCGGGTCGCTACGCGGTGCTGTGGTTCGATCTCGCCAAGGCGATCCAGGATGGCGGGCTGTCCGGGATCGGCAGCTTCCAGGACGTCACCGTGGTCGCGCTCGCCCCCGGCGTCGAACGCGCTGTCGATCTCACCGTCGGCTTCCGTCCGCGCTCGGTGCAGTTCGATGCCGCCGGGGCGCGCGCCTACGTGATCACGCAGGATGGCATCTCGGTCGTCGACCTCGGCTATGCGACGACACACGGCCCGGGCATCGTGCCGCCGATCCCGGTCGCCGATCCGGCGCTCGCCCCCGAGAGCATCGAGGTCGGCGTGGTGGCGACGGGACAGTACGCCGCGGTCCGGATCACCGGGCAGCCGCTGCTCCGCGTGGTCGATGTCGCCGGGCCCGAGCCCGGGCGGATCTTCGATCTGCCGCTCGCGTCGCCGGCGACCGATCTCGACCTCGCGCCCGATGGCACGCGGGTCTACGTCGTCCAGCGCGCGGCGCAGCAGCTGTCGATCGTCGACGTGCCGGGCGATGCGTTCACGCCCGCCGGGATCGAGACGATCGACCTCGCGGCCGGCGCGGTCGGCTCGCTCGTGCTGTCGGCGAACGGCCGCCGCGCGCTGCTGTTCACCAATGCCACGCTCGACGAGCGGATCACGCTGGTCAAGCTCGATGACCCGGCGTTCCCGCGGGTGACGTGGCCGCTCAAGAAGGCGGTGCGCTCCGTCGGGATCTCGCCGACCGGCGACACCGCGATCGTGATCGGCGCGAAGGCGTTCGGCGATCCCGCGACGGCGCAGTCGGTCGACGAGTTCATCGACCGCAGCTACGGCTACTCGCTGCTCGATCTCACGACCGGGTTCGCGAAGCTGCAGATCACGCCCGTCGATCCCGGCCCGTTCAGCTACTCGCCGGATGGGCGCAAGGTCTACGTGGCGCTCGACGGTGGCGATCTGATCACGGCGACGCGGTCGCTCCAGATCGTGACGACGCAGACCGGCGTCGTGATCACGAAGCCGCTGGGCTCGCCCCCGTCGGCGGTCGGCATCCTGCCCGGCGCCGGCGAGGCCTATGTCGCGCAGCGCCACCCGCTCGGCCGCGTCACGTTCCTCGACCTCGCGACCAATGCGATCCGCACCATCACCGGCTTCGACCTCAACAGCGACATCGTGAACTGATGTTCCGCCCGGAGACCGCCATGCGCTTCCGTACCCGCTCCCACACCCGCACCCTGACGCTCGCGTGCGCGCTCCTCGCCGGCTGCGGCTGGAGCGACGAGCGCCCGATCGTCTGGGAGCGCGATCGCGCCGTGCTCGGCCCGATCTCGCTGAAGACGCAGATCGCCTACGTCGACTCGGCCCTCGATCGCGTGACCCTGGTCGACATCGAGCACGCGACGCCGGTCGTCTCGGCGCGCTCCATCGGCCGCCGCGCCCTGCACGCGACGCCGAGCGCCGACCGGCACTACCTGTACGTGATCACCCGCGGCGAGGAGGCGATCCGGCGGGGCCAGATCGACGAGCCACCACAGTTCTGGAGCGTCGACACCCAGTACGCCGACGTCGCGCCGGTGGCGTACGCGATCGGCTCGCCGTTCGATCGGATCGCGGTCGCCCCCGACAACACCACCGCGATCGCGTACTTCTCGGCCGCCGGTCCCGATGCCGCGGGGTTCTTCCGCAACCCGAACGAGCTCGCGGTGATCGATCTCACCCGGCCGCCCGGGCCCGGCAATCCGATGCTCAAGACGATCCGCTCGTTCGGCTCGGTGCCCGAGGGTGTCGTGCTGTCCCCGCCGATGATCGTGCCCGGCGCCGAGGATGCGTCGCCGCGGACCTTCGCGTTCATCCTGTCGGCGAACAACCTGACCGTGCTCGACGCCGCGCATCCCGAGCGCCGCGAGATCTCGATCCGGCTCGACCTCGGTGGCCCCGCCGTGGTCCCGCGCGAGGTCGTGTTCGCGCCGAAGACGGCGAGCGCCTACGTGCGCAGCGATCACGCGCGCGACGTCCTCCAGGTCCTGCTCCAGAGCACGGTCCCGGCGACCGCCGGCGGCAACGACTACCGGCCGCAGCTCGCCGAGCTCGGCGCAGGTGGCGGCCCGACGGACATCGCGGTGTACGACGCCGCCAACGGGCGCCGCTACATCCTCGCCGCGACGCCGAACACGAGCGAGGTCGTGGTGATCGATGCCGATACGGCGGAGTTCCGCGCCGTCCGACTCACCGATCCGATCGATCGGATCCTGCTGTTCCCGACCGGCACCGACGCGCCGCCGCACAAGGCGCTGTTCGCGTCGATCGGCAGCAAGCTCGGGCGCGTCCACGTGCTCGACCTCGAGCACATCACCGATCCCCTGACGCAGGCGAGCATCCGCACGATCAAGCTCGACCGGCCGGTGCGCGACGTCGTGCCGGTGCCGGCGCGCGATCTCGCGATGCTGGTCCACGACGACGAGCGCACCGTGCTGGGCCTGCTCGACATGGTGACCGAGTCGACGTCGCCGCTGCTCGGTGTCGGGCGACTCGACTCGTACGACTTCTCGCCCGACGGCTCGTACCTGATCGGCGCGACCGCGAACGTGGCGCGCGTCGGCTTCATCGCGCTCGACAACCTGCACCCGACCGACTTCCGCCTCGACGACGCGCCGGCCCGCGTGCTGTCGAGCGCGAACTCGAAGATCTTCGTGGACCACGGCGACCCGCTCGGCCAGGCGACCATCATCCCGTCGCCGACGGCGACGCGCGCCGACGCGGTCGTACTCGAGGGCTTCCTGACCGCCAACCTCCTCGACGAGGCACCCTGACATGACGACCTTCCAGAGCCGCCTCACCCTCGGCCTCGCCCTCGGGCTCCTCGGCCCCGCGCCCGCGCACGCCGACCCCGCCAACGAGCTCACCGCTGGCTCGTTCAACCGCGCGCTGCGCTCGGCCTCCGCGAACGCGCTCACCGACGACAACCTGCACGGCGGCGCGCTCTCGTACGCGCGCCGGCTGCCGCTCGCGCCGCTGCCGGGCCTCCAGCTGTGGGGCACCGCGAACCTCGGCTGGGGGTTCTCCGAGGGCACGATGTTCCAGACGCTGACGACCACGGTCGACACCGCGCACTACACGCTCGGCGCGCGCGCTCGCTATGCGCTGTTCCGCGACCACGTGGTCGCGACCGCGCGGCTCGATCTCGGGACCCAGCGCGCGGCGGTCGGGCTCCGCGATGCGGCGGGTCACTCCGCGGCGGATGCCTCGTGGGGGGCGGTGGGGATCGGGTCCGTCGGGGTCGACCTCCTCGCGGTCGCGCGCCGCCGGTTCTCGCTCGGCTTCCGCGCCGAGCTCGGCTACGTCGCCGCGACGGCGGTCGAGCTGACCGCGCAGGCGGAGTCGCCCGACGACGATACGCTCGAGCTCGACCGGATGGCGGCGTCCCTCGGCCACGTCGATCTCGGTGGCCGGTTCTTCGCGTTCACGGTGGTAAGTCAGTTTTGAGCCGCTTGATCCGCTGCGTGTTCCGGGTGCGGCCCATCACCGCGTCGGGCCACGTCACCGGCGGCGGCGGGAACGCCGGCCGCGCGAGCAGGTAGCCCTGGCCGAACCGCGCGCCCGACTCGATGACGGCGGTCAGCTCGGTCTCGGTCTCGATGCCCTCGGCGACGACGGTGGCATCGAGCTCGCGGCACAGCACGACGATCGCGCTCACCAGCTTGAACATCCGCGTACCGACCGTGAGCCCGGCGATCAGCTCGCGGTCGAGCTTGACCACGCGCGGCATGAGGTCGGCGATGTACTTGAGGTTCGAGTAGCCGGCGCCGAGGTCGTCGACGACGAGGTAGATGCCGCGGCCGCGGACCTCGCGGAGGATGCTCTGACACAGCACGAAGTGCGAGAGGGGCACGCCCTCGGTGATCTCGAGGAAGACGTCGCGATCGTGCTGGAAGATCGGGTCGCTCGGCTGCACGAGGTATCTCTCGTTGAGCTCGGCGGGATGGATGTTGAGGAACAGCGGGTGGTCGGGGCAGTTCTCCACCGACATCTGACGGATCATCCGGCCGAGCTCCCCCGTGCACGAGTGCTGCACCGCGGCCGCGAACAGCGCGGGTGGGCTCTCGAACATCGGATCGTTCGACCGCACCAGCGCCTCGTACGCGTAGACCTGCTTCGACTGCAGGTCGACGACCGGCTGGTAGACGACGCGGACGTCGCGCTCCTCGATGAGGCGACGGAGACCAGCAGCGGCAGCGGCGAACGGGGACAAGGTGGTGCCTGGCACGCGGAGCCCATTGTAGGCACAAGCCAGCGTCGGAGGTTGCCTACACCGGGAAGCCGAAACCGCGCCGGATCGCAAGCAGCTCGTCGGTGAACCGGCCATCGGCGTGGCGGATCACGAGCGGCTCCTCGACGACGAGCTCGCCGGGGGCGCGGCCGCACGCGAACAGGGTGAACAGCGGACGCAGCGTGGCGCGCGGGATCACGTCCCGGTAGCGGTGGGTCGCGAGCCCGGCGGTCGCGACGCCGGCGAGCGCGCGGGCCCGCTGCGCGGTGGGGAAGC
>JALZOI010000524.1 GCA_030857245.1 Myxococcota bacterium | reverse complement strand
GTCTTGGCATGTGCGGTGGTGCGCCAGGCCGCGAGCTCGCGTGGATGACAGCTCCCGCACGCGGCGCTGCCGGTCCAGTCGCGCCGGCCCGCGGCGGCCACGCCGACGAGCAGCGTGCACGCGATGACGACGGTGAGGGACCGCGCGACCATGCGGGCCGAAGCTACCGCGTCCTCGGAGGGCGACTCCTCCGGCGCGTGGTTTTTTCGTGGTACCCCAGGCTCGTGACGGTGCACGTGATCGGGCTCACCGGCGGGATCGCCTCGGGCAAGAGCGCGGCGGCCCGGTTGCTGGCCGAGCGCGGCGCCGCGATCGTCGACGCCGACCAGCTCGCGCGCCAGGTCGTCGCGCCCGGACAGCCGGCGCTCTCCGAGCTGATCGCTCGGTTCGGCCTCGCGATCCTCACGCCGGAGGGCCAGCTCGATCGGAAGCGGCTCGGCGCGATCGCCTTCTCGGATCCTGCGGCCCGAGCGGACCTCGGGCGGATCACGCACCCGCGGATCGCGGCGGCGAGCGCGGCGGCGATCGCGGCGTGGACCGATGCGGGCGCCCGTCTCGTGTTCTACGAGGCCGCGCTGCTCGTCGAGAATCGCGCGCACCTCGGCCTCGCCGCGCTCGTCGTCGTGGCGGCCTCACCCGAGGTCCAGCACCAGCGGCTCGTCGCGCGCGATCGCCTGTCGGCCGCCGAAGCCACGGCGCGGATCGCCGCGCAGGCACCGCTCGCCGACAAGCTCGCGGCCGCGACGTGGGTGATCCCGAACGATGGCGATCACGAGGCGCTCGCCCGCGAGGTCGATCGGGTGGTGACCGAGATCGAGGCCCGGTTCGGACCGGTCCGGGTGCCGCGCTCCGCCGACACCGACGCGATCACCGGCCGCTCGCGGCTGCAGCGCACCACGCTGATCACCGGGTTCCCCGCGTTCACCGCGAAGCGGATGATCGCGAAGCTGCTCGCCGCCGAGCCCGACACCAAGCTCTACGTGCTCGCGCAGGAGCGGTTCGCCGCGGATGCGAGCCGGCTGCTCGCCACCCTCCCCGGCCGCGAGCGCGCCGAGGTACTGGTCGGCGATGTCTGCGACATGGACCTCGGGCTGTCGAGCCTCGAGTACCGCTCGCTGTCGCGCGAGCTGTCGTGGATCCATCACCTCGCCGGCATCTACTGGATGGGCATCGACGAGCACACCGCGCGTCGGGTCAACGTGACCGGGACGCGGACCGTGCTCGACCTCGCGCGCGACGCGAACCGGCTCGAGCGGCTCGTCCACTGGTCGACCGCGATGGTCTCGGGGGACCGCGAAGGCACGTTCTACGAGGAGGACCTCGAGGTCGGCCAGAAGTTCCACAATGCGTACGAGCGCACGAAGCACGAGGCCGAGAAGCTGGTGCGCGCCGCGATGCGGCAGCTGCCGATCACCGTGCTGCGGCCCGGCATCATCGTCGGCGACAGCCAGACGGGCGAGATCGAGAAGTTTGACGGCCCCTACTACCTCATGGTGCTGATCGCGACGAACGCGTCGGGGCTGCGGCTGCCGCTGCTCGGGCGCGGCGACGCCCCGCTGCCGCTCGTCCCCATCGACTACGTGATCGAGGCGGCGTGGCACGTGGCACGGGGGGAAGGCGCGGCGGGCAAGACGTTCCACCTCGTCGACCCGGCACCACTGACCGCACGCGCGGTGTTCGATGGCGTGGCCGAGCACGCGCACACGGAGAAGCCGCGCGGCCACATCCCGCGCGCCCTCGCGCGCGCCGTGCTCGGGATGCCGGGGCTGTCGCGCCTCGGCCGCGGCCCGCTCGCGTTCATGGACCTGATCGACCACGACGTCCACTACGACCAGACCAACACCGCCGTCGCGCTCGCCGGCACCACGATCCGCTGCCCGCCGCTCGCCGACTATCTGTCGGTGCTCGTGCGCTACGTCGTCGAGGTCACACGGCCGCCGGCGCGCCCGTCGAGCGACGACACCAACGATCCGCTCGCGTAGCCGCGGCGCTACTCGTCGAGGTCGTCGGTGCCGAGCAGCCGCGGCAGCGGATCGCCGCCGCCCGGACCGGCCGAGCCGCCGAGCCGGCGGATGCTCGTCAGGTGGTGCAGCAGCAGCTCCCGGTTGTCGCCGACCGAGAGGTTCTGCAGCTCGAGAGCGCCGATGCGATCCTCGGGCGTGAACGCCGGCGCCTCGACGCGCTCCATCGACAGCTTGTCGGGGCCATAGGCCATGTACTCGGCGCGGGTCGCGACGATCGTGTAGTCGTCGCCGCGGCGCAGCTCGAGCGTGACCTCGCCGGTGACGCTCGGCGCGACCCAGCGGGTCAGGCCATCCTTGAGCAGGCACGCCTCGGGATCGAACCACTTGCCCTCGTAGAGCAGGCGGCCGAGCCGACGCCCGAGCGAGGCGTAGAGATCGAGCGTGTTCTCGTTGTGGATCGCGGAGACCAGGCGCTCGTACGCGATGTGGAGCAGCGCCATCGCGGGCGCCTCGTAGATCCCGCGGCTCTTCGCATCGATCACCCGGTTCTCGATCTGATCGCTCATCCCGAGGCCGTGACGGCCGCCGATCCGATTGGCCTCGACGAAGAGCTCGTACAGCGAGTCGAAGGTGCGGCCATTCAGCGACGTCGGGCGCCCCTGCTCGAAGCCGACCGTGATCTCCTCGGCCACGACCTGGACGTCGGGCTTCCAGTGCGCGACGCCCATGATCGGCTCGACGATCCGCATGCCGCGATCGAGGCGCTCGAGGTCCTTCGCCTCGTGCGTCGCGCCGAGCAGGTTCGCATCCGTCGAGTACGCCTTCTCGACGCCGGTCCGGTACGGCTTGCCGATCTTCGCGAGGTACTCCGACATCTCCTTGCGGCCGCCGAACGCACGCACGAACGCGCTGTCGAGCCACGGCTTGTAGATCCGCAGCGTCGGGTCGACGAGGATGCCGTAGCGATAGAAGCGCTGGATGTCGTTGCCCTTGTGGGTCGAGCCATCGCCGAAGACGTGGACGTCATCGTCGACCATCGCGCGCACGATCGCCGTCGTCGTCACCGCCCGGCCGAGCGGCGTGGTGTTGAAGTACTTCTTGCCGCCGACCGAGAGGTGGAACGCGCCGCACTGCAGGGCGACGAGGCCCTCGCGGACGAGGCCGTCCTTGCAGTCGATCAGGCGCGCGTTGCGCGCGCCGTGCTCGAGCGCGCTCGGTGGGATGTCCGCCGGGTTCGCCTCGTCGGGCTGCGCGAGGTCGGCGGTGTACGCGTAGACGTCCATGCCCTGCTCGCTCAGCCACGCCACCGCGCAGCGCGTGTCGAGCCCACCCGAGTACGCGATCGCGAGGCGAGTGCCCGTGGGCGGCAGCGAGCGATAGATGCGAGACATGGCGTGTCTTATCACGCCGCGGTCACGTCACTCGGCGTCGTCGGGCTTGTCGTCGGGCTTGTCGTCGGCCTTGTCGGCGGCGGCGCGCTGGCGCAGGCCGGCGCGCTCGAGCAGCTTGTAGAGGAACTTGCGCTCGAGGCCCGCGATCCGTGCGGCCTCGGAGACGTTGCCGCCGGCGCGCAGCACGAGGTCCGTCAGGTACTCGCGCTCGAAGCGCGCGACGAGCGCGTCCTTGGCCTCGTGGAACGGCCGGTCGGCGCGCGCGGTCTGGGCCTCGGGCGCGGCGGCGGTCGGGCGCAGCACGAAGGGCAGCGACTGGAAGTCGTCGTCGGGACCGGCGAGCGCCACGGCGCGCGTGATCACGTTGCGGAGCTCGCGGACGTTGCCGGGCCAGTGGTAGCGCGCGAGCCGGTCGAGGGCGGGACCGCCGACCTGGGCGGCCAGCGCGGTGGCGCCGGCACGTGCGAGGAACATCGCCACCAGCTTCGCGACGTCGCCGGCCCGCTGGCGGAGCGGCGGCACGTGGATCTCGACGACCGCGAGCCGGTAGTAGAGGTCACCGCGGAAGCCGCCGCGCGCGACCTCGCCGAACACGTCGCGGTGGGTGGCTGCGACGATCCGGACGTCGTAGCGCTCGGTCTTGCGCCCGCCGAGCGGCACGACCTCGCCGGCCTCGAGCATGCGCAGGAGCTTGGGCTGCAGCGCCACCGGCAGATCACCGATCTCGTCGAGGAACAGCGTGCCGCCGTGGGCCGCGGCGAACGCGCCCTGGCGATCGCCCGCGGCGCCGGTGAACGCGCCCTTGGTGTGGCCGAACAGGTCGCTCTCGATCAGCGTCTCGGTCGAGGCGCCGCAGTCGAACACGACGAACGGCCCGTCCTTGCGGGGCGACGCGTCGTGGACGCCGCGCGCCATCAGCTCCTTGCCGGTGCCGCTCTCGCCGAGGAACAGCACGGGCGCGGCCGACTTGCTCGCGCGCTCGAGGATCGCGAACACCTGGCGCATCGCCAGCGAGCCGCCGTAGAGCGCCCCGAACTGTTCGTTGGTCGACGGCGGGATGTCGATCACCTCGTCGGCGGGCATGCACTGGATCAGCGTCTTGCCGATCCGGATCGCGACGCCGGGCGGGGCCACGACCTTGCCGACCGAGACGCCGTCGATCACGGTGCCGTTCTTCGAGCCGAGGTCGGTGATCGCGAAGCCCTGCGCGTGCGGCGCGATCGAGCAGTGGCGGCGCGACACGAACGCGTCGGTGAGGACGACGTCGCACGTCCGCTCGCTGCCGATCACGACGCCGACGGGGGGCAGCTCGACCTCGGTGCCGCGGTCCGGACCGTCGACGATCCGCAGCTGCGCGGCGCGGACCGGCAGGTGCGCGGAGATCGCGTTGGTGACCCGGGTGACGAGCATCGCTACCGCTTCCTCACCGCAAGATCCCGCGCAGGAACAGCTGGCACAGGTAGCGATACGCCTCGAGCCGCGGCATCCCGCAGACGTCGAGGATCTCGTCGATCGAGAGCTGGCCGTCGACGCGGGATAACAAGAAGGCGGCGCGCGGGCTGATCGGCGCGGACGCGAGCTCGTGGAGCGGGCGCGCGAGCTGCGGCTGGCGCTGCAGATCGCCGAGGTACGCCTGGAACACCGTCATCATCGTGTCGCGGTTGCGATGGATGAGCTTCTGCGCCAGCGCGCTGTTGGGATCTTCGGAGAGCGCGAGGTCCACGGCGGCGACGGCGCGCTCGAGATCGCCCTCGCGGCTCCACGTCCCGGCCTGGTCGAACAGGCTCGTGATCCGGCGCCGGGTCTGGTCCTCCTTCGGCTCGTGCTGCGCGCCCTCGGGGCGCTCGTCATCGATGTCGTCGAGGATCTGCGCGGCGCGGGCAGCGATCGGATCGAACGACAGGACGATGTCGGCGCTGGTGCCGTCGGACTCGACGGAGCCGGGCCGCCGGGCGCGCCGCGCGGGATCCTGGTCGCGCAGCCCGAGGTCGCGGGTCGGCGCCGACACCATCGGTTCGTGCGCCGCGTGCTCCGGTAGCGCGGTCCCGCGATCCTGGGTCTTGTCGTCGAAGTCCACCGTCGCGGTCCGCGGCGCCGACGCCGAGACGTCGCGGGA
>JALZOI010000523.1 GCA_030857245.1 Myxococcota bacterium | reverse complement strand
GCTCCGCGCACCGGCGCCGCGGCCACGATCATCGCGACGGCGGCGAGCCCGGCGGATGTCGAGGTCGCGCGGGTCAACGGGCGCCCGGTGTGGGGCTCGTGCGTCACCGCGCAGGCGGCCGCCGGCGCGGATCGCGCGACCGCGCTCGACGAGTGCGTCGCGTTCGAGCTGCTCGCCCAGGCCGCGGAGGAGCGCGGCCTCGCGGTCGCCCCCGAGGTGCTGGAGGCCACGAAGACGGCACTCGTGGATCGCGTCGTCCAGACGGGCTTCGAGGCGCGCTATCGCACGCCCGCCGATCTCGCCGACCGGATCGACAAGATCATCGCGCGCAACCGCGATCAGATGGAGCGCCCCGAGGGCCGCGCGTCGACGTTCGCGCGGATCGAGCTGCCGCGCGAGGCGCCGCCCGAGCAGGAGGCGCAGGCCCGCCAGCTCGCCGAGCAGATCGCGCGCGAGCTCGCCGACGAGCCCGGCCTGTTTCCGAGTCACCTCGAGGCGACGGCGAAGCGGGTCACCGAGGGCTCGGGCGTCAAGCTCGCGGTGATGCCGGTCGCGATCAACGCTGCGAGCCAGCTCGTCGCGCCGTACGCCGCCGCGCTGTTCGCGCTCCCCGACGTCGGCCGGGTCTCGAAGCCCGTGCGCACGAACTGGGGGTGGGACGTGATCCTGCTGACCGACATCGTGCCGCCGCGCCGGTTCTCCCCCGAGGAGGTCGCGCGCGACGTGTTCCCCGAGGTCCGCCGCAGCTACTTCCAGGTCTGGGTCAACGAGATCGCGAAGGCGCTCGGCGTGACCATCGAGATCGATCCGGCGCAGGTCGCGCGCCTCGCGGAGGATGAGTGACGCCGTTCGGCGCGATCCTGAAGCGCGCCGTCGAGGCGACGCCGGGTGCGATCGGCGGCGCGTTCGCGGACTCCGAGGGTGAGATGGTCGACAGCTTCGCGTTCTACGATCCGCACGAGTGGGCCGTGCTGACGGCGCACTACGGCGTCGTGCTTGCGCAGCTGCACTCCGCGTTCGGCGTGTTCCACTACGGCGGCCCCGAGTTCTTCATGGTCCAGCACACGTCGATGGGCATCGTGGTGCATACCGTCGAGGGCGGCTACTTCGTGCTGATGGCGGTCTCGGATCCGACGCGCGTGACCTTCGCACTGTCCGCGCTCCGCGCCTCGATCGGCGAGCTCCAGAAGGAGATGGCGTGAAGCGCGCCATCATCGCCGCGCTGCTCGTGCTCGGCGCGTCTGTCGGCGCGTCTGGCGCCGCCGCGCAGCCCGCCGCCGACTACGATCCGTACAGCCAGAGCTGGAACGGGATGTCGAGCTTCGTCGGCCTTGCCGAGGGCATGGGCTTCGAGGTCACCGCGGTCGGCCAGCTCGAGTGGGGCGAGCTCTCGAGCAAGGACATCCTCGTGCTCGTCTATCCGCTGCAGCGCGTGGATCCCGCGCGGCTCGGCGCCTTCATCCAGGCCGGTGGCCACGTCGTGATCGCCGACGACTTCGGCCAGGGCAAGGACGCGATGCAGGGGCTCGGCCTCCTCCGCGCCGAGACCACGCCACCGATCGCGGCGAGCCACTGGAAGGGCCACCTCCACGCGCCGATCGCGACCTCGCGCGGCGACCACCCGGTCGCCACCGACGTCGGCGATGTCGTCACGAATCACCCGTCGCTGCTGACCCGGCTCGAGGGAGTCACCACGATCGCCGGCTTCGACAACGGCGCCGTCGTCGTCGCGGGCGAGCGCGGCAGCGGCCGCTTCGTCGCGCTCAGTGACCCCAGCATCCTGATCAACAAGATGCTGCTGTTCCGCGGCAACGTGCAGATCGCGACGAACATGCTGCGCTGGCTCGGTCGCGACCGCCGCGCGCGCCACGTCGTCCTGCTCCGCGGCGACGTCCCGATGTACGGCGAGCCCCGGCCGTTCATCGACGACGCCAACGCCGGCGAGCTCGGGCGCTCCATCGCCGACCTCAACTTCTGGCTCTCGGAACGCCGCGCGTGGCTGCTCACCACGACCGCCATGAAGGTGCTCGCGGCCGTGCTCGCCCTCCTGCTGCTCGGGCTCGCGATCGTCGCACTGCCGGTGCGCCGCGGCCCGAAGATCGACGGCGGCTGGCTGAGGTTCGGCCGGCCCGGTCGCCGCGACGAGCCGCACGCGTTGATCCACGGCGCGGATCGGGGCGGCGGCGGCAACCTCGTGCTCGGCTGCATCCTCCGCGATCACGTGCAGGTGCTGCTCGCCGGTGTCACCGGCAAGACCGAGCCGCTCTACACGCTATCGGAGGCGCACCTCGTCGGCGAGGTGTCGCGCGTGCGGGGCCCCGCCGCGGGCGTCGCGCTCACCCGCGTGTACCGCCGGCTCCGCGCGTTGCCGAGTCGCGGCCAGGCGTCGGCGCCGTGGAGCGCGGGCCACCTGGCGCGTCGCGATTTCGACCTGCTCTACCGGGACGTGGGCGAGCTGTGTCGTACTCTTGGGAGCGACCTCCCTGATGATCCCTCACCTGTCAGCGGTGATCCGAGTGCGTCCCCGCCGGTGACTCGCTCCGCGCCCACGTCCCGAGCCTGAAGCCCGCATGCCTTCCACGATCCCGCCCGACCGCGTCGCCCGCGTCAACCAGCTCGCCCGCGCGATCACCGATGAGGTCGGCCGTGCCTTCATCGGCGCGCCGACCATCACGGAGGCCCTGCTCGTCGCGCTGCTCGCGCGCGGCCACGTGCTGATCGAGGGGCCGCCGGGCGTCGCCAAGACCACGCTCGTCAAGGCGTTCTCGGGGACGCTCGGCTGCCACTTCCGGCGCATCCAGTTCACGCCTGATCTGCTGCCGTCCGACATCACCGGCACCTACATCCTCGACATGCGGACGAACACGTTCGTGCTGCGTGAGGGCCCGGTGTTCACCAACGTGCTGCTCGGCGACGAGATCAACCGCGCGCCCGCGAAGACGCAGTCCGCGCTGCTCGAGGCGATGCAGGAGCACCAGGTCACGATCGAGGGCGAGACGCGCACGCTGTCGGAGCCGTTCATCGTGCTCGCGACGCAGAACCCGATCGAGCAGGAGGGCACGTACCCGCTGCCCGAGGCGCAGGTCGATCGCTTCCTGATCAAGCTCCGCATGGGCTACCCGGCGCTCGCCGACGAGAAGCGCATGCTCGGCACCTACGACAAGCCGCCGCCGCCAGTGCGCGCGGTGGTCGGGCCCTCCGATGTCCTCGAGATGCAGGCGCTCGCGCAGGAGGTGTTCGTCGCCGAGGAGCTCATCGACTATGTGCTCGGCCTCGTCGTGTTCACGCGCACCCACGCCAAGATCTACCTGGGCGCCTCGCCGCGTGCCGCGCTCGCCCTCGTCCACGCGTCCAAGGCGCTCGCGCTGCTCAAGGGCCGCGACTACGTGCTGCCCGATGACGTCCGCAGCCTCGCGCCGCTCGTGCTCGGCCACCGCATCCTGCTGACCCCCGAGGCCGAGCTCGAGGGCGGCGCGGGCACCACGATCATCGCCGAGGCCGTCGAGAAGGTCGGCTACAAGATGCCGCGCCAGGCCCGGTGACCCGGTGGCCCGGTGACCTGGTGACCCCGTGATCCCGAGGCTGTCGACCCGCGGCAAGCTCGTGCTCGCGACCGCGCTGCTGTTCCTGCTCGTCGGCGCGCTGCACGGGGCGCCGCCGCTCGTCGGCCTCGCCGGCGCGATCCTCATCGTGCTGCTCGCGCTCTACCTCGCGTTCTATCCGACGGCGATCCTGCTGCGCCGCAAGAAGATCGAGCTGTCGTGGTGGGTGCCGCCCGGCGATCAGCCCGGCGGTGGGCTGTCGGCCGATCGCCCGTTCTTGCTCCACCTCGCGTTCCGCAACCACGGCAGCCGCAAGCTGCGCATCCTGTCGACGAACATCCTGTCCGCGAGCGGGCTGGCGATCGAGGAGCGGCCGAGCGCGACGGTCAAGCGCGGCCAGCAGGTCGAGGTCACGACGACGGTCAAGCCGCTCGCCGCCGGCTACCAGGTCCTGCACGGCGCCGCGCTGACGTTCGGCGACGTCCTCGCCCTGTTCGACATCGAGGCGTACTTCCCGAACCCGATCGCGGTGAAGGTGTTCCCGCGCACCATCCCGCTGCGCGGTCAGATGGTCCGAGCGGTCGGCGGCGCGCTCCACGAGCAGGTCGGCCTGCACCACGTCCGCCGCCGCGGGCTGGCGGGCGAGCTCCGCGAGATCCGCGAGCACAGCCACGGCGACCCGTTCAAGTTCATCGCGTGGAAGGCGACCGCGCGGCGCGGCCAGCTCATGGTGCGCGACCTCGAGAACGAGATCGTCACGACCCACTTCGTGATGCTCGACGTCGGCACCGGCATGCGTGGCGGTGCGCTGGGCCGGGCGCCGCTCGACTGGGCGTGCGACAGCGCAGCCGCGCTCGCGAAGGCCGCCGTCAACAACAGCGATCGCATCGGCCTGATCGCGTACGACACCCGCCCGGTCGTCGAGCTCGCGGCCGACACCGGCCACCACCACTACCTGCAGCTCGTCGATCGCCTGCTCGACACGCGCTCGATCGTCGACGAGGACCTCACCGACGTCACCGGCGGGGAGCTCGTCGCGCTCGTCGCGCGCTACCTCGCGCATCAGGAGGCGATCGACGTCCGCGTCAAGCTCGCACCGCCACTCGACGATCCGCGCTGGCAGTCGATCCAGGCTGGCCCCGACGGCCAGCTCTACGACGTCGCCGCGACCGGCCGGCTGTGCCGCCGCCTGATCGAGATGATGATCGGCAAGGACGGCAAGGCGGGCCTCGGCGCGAAGGCCGCGCCGGTCGTCGAGGCCGACGGCCAGCTCGCCCCGCTGCGCCAGTTCTGCCGGCTGCGCGGCATCGAGCTGCCGTATCGCTCGACGTGGGAGCACGGCCGGCGCGCCGCGGGCCTCGGCCGCGCGGTCGAGCGCGTGGTCGCCAACGGCCGCCCCGATGTCGTCGTGCTGATCAGCGATCTCAACGGCGTCGCCGAGGACGACACCCGCGCGGTCAAGGCGATCGCGCGCCTCCGCAAGGCCGCCGGCAACGTGGTCGTGATCGTGCCCTCCCCGGCCGCGTTCCTGCCGATCCCGACCACGACCCACGGTCGCCGGATCCGCGAGCTCATGGTCCGCGACCAGCGGGCGCTCGTGGAGCCCGGGCGCCGGTTGATGATCCGCCACGGCATCACGGTCGTCGAGGGTGCGCCGGGCGACAGCCTCGATCGGCTGATCGCGGGCCCCCGGATCCGCCGCACCGCCTGAGGCCCGAGAGATCGGCCGCCAGGGGCGCCAGGGGATGCCGAGGGCGCAGTGAAGATCTTGGCCCCGGCCTGCGAAGTGGCAGCGACGCGAACGAAGACCTCGCCGTCAGTCGCCACATCGTCGGAACGGCGCTAAGGAAGATCATGTCCCGCGGGCGCGCGCGAACCCGGCCGGCCCGCGACGGCGAGCTCGCGGGCGACGGCCCCGCCCCGGCCGGCTTCGTCCGGGTG
>JALZOI010000522.1 GCA_030857245.1 Myxococcota bacterium | reverse complement strand
TGCGAGCACCGCCCGCGGATCCCCGGCGCGGAGGGCGAGCTCGACGGGGCCGCCCCACGGCGTGACGATCACGCGGTCCGCCCGGATCGTCACGCTCTCCACCCCCGCCGCCTGCGCGCGGAGCTCGGCGGCGAAGCTCGCCGTCGTCAGGACGGTGCCGCGGATCGCCGCGAACGCGAGCGTCGCCTTCGGCAGCTTGGCCGCGTGCTCGAACGGATGCAGGCGCTCGCCGGCGCGCTTCCACAACCCGGCGTGCCGGCGCATGTCCTCGACGACCTGATCCGAGGGCAGCAGCTCGAGCGCCTCGAGCACGGCGCGCCGCAGCCCGCGGCCGATCGAAGCGAGCCGCATCGGCTCGACGAGCGCGGCATCCGCCTTCATCAGCACGGCCGCGACCCGCAGCACGTCCGTCGCGGTGCGCAGGTGCGCGCGCGTGGCCTGCACCATGGCGGCGCGATCCGGCGCGACCAGCCACAGCCGCGCGACCGCGATCGCCATCGTCTCGCGCATCGGGATCCGCGCCGGCAGCCAGCTCGCCGCCTTGGGCCCCATCGTGTCGATCACCACCTCGAGCTCGGCGCGGTCGTCCTTCGACAGCGGCGTCGTGCGCGCGAGCATCCGCTCGAACCGCTGCCGCGCGGTGGCGACGACATCGAACGCGAGGTGCAGCAGCCGGAGCTCGCCGTCGTGGCGCTGCACCTCCTCGACCTCGCCCTTCGGCCACAGCATGAACGGCTCGTTGAGCGCGACCCGGCGGTGACAGATCGGACACCCCGCGTACGTGCCGCCATCCCAGCAGCTCCGGCACACCAGGTGGCCGCACGGATCGAGCGCGCCCACCGTCTTGACTTGCGCGCACCACGGGCACGGTTGATCGGCGCGCGTGCACAGCCAGCTCGCGATCCGCCGCAGGTAGAGCCCGTAGGTCTCCTGCGGCGTGCCGGCGGGGAAGCCCCGGAACAGCGGGACGTGCGGCCGGTGCGCGCCGAGGGTCTTCGCCAGCGTGTCGATCATCCAGGTGCGCAGCTCGCTGATCGCCTGGTGCGGCAGCCGGCGGATCGTCATCCCGAGGTCGAGGCTCATCACGAAGCCGAGCTGCAGGAGCTCGTCCTCGAAGCGGTCGACGTCGGCGTCGCGCGATGGTCGCGTCGCGGCACTCGCCACGCGATCCGCATCGAGGATCACGGTTTGCGTGCGCGCCAGGAGGAGCGTCGAGATCGGATCCATCACGACCGAGAGACCGGGACCGAGAAGAGGTGGGCGGAGAGCGGAGGCGCTACCGTTGGATGGGTAGAAGGAAGCACATCCAGAGCCGCCCGATCACAAGGTACCACGGGCGCACCGCGGCGATCACGCCGCCGCGCTACTCCGCCAGCAGGGCGGCGTCGCTGGCGACCATGTACTCGCGAGCCGTGGTGCGGTCGCGGATCGCCGCGTAGATCCAGCCGTCCGAACGGAAGTGGGGGAACAGCGCATACTGGCCGGGCTGCATGTGCGTGAGCCGCACCGGCACGCCGGTCGCGAGATCCATCAGGTAGAGGTTCGCCGCGCCCTGCGTCAGGTACGGCTGGAACGCCGGATCGGTCGGGCCCGTGAAGCCGAGCTCGATCGCGTCCGCGGCGGTGACGTAGTGGTGGTACGCGATCCAGCGCTCGTCGTACGAGAAGCCGGGCTTGCCGCCCGACAGGCAGTAGCGCGCGATCTCGGGCGCCGTGATCGTGTAGGTCGTCCCGGCGGGCGTGGCGATCACCTTGCGGAGCACGAAGCCGAGCTGGCGGTCGGCGGGGCCGGCGACCCGCGAGATCACGAGCCGCGCCGACGGCGACAGCACGGTGTCGCCCTCGAACGGCGTCTTGACCGTGACCTGCGGCCGCGACTGATAGCGCGTGCCGGTCCACACCATCGGGATGAACCCGATGAAGCCCCGCGAGTCGAAGTTGGCGTAGGGATCGCGCAGCGTCTCCTCGTGCCCACCGTCGTCGGAGACGAAGTCGCTGTCGACCGCGAAGAAGTCACCGGCGAGCGCGCGCCCGACATGCTCGTAGAGCCCGATCGACGAGATGTCGGAGCACGCCGGCTCGGTCATCGTGACCGCCGCCGGGTTCGAGGTCAGCACGCTCTGCCCGCACACGTTGCGCGGCCCGCCCTGGAACACGAAGCCGGAGTTGTCGGGGAACCAGTTCGGATCGTAGATGGCGTCGATCGGCACCTGGAGGTTCGCGCGCTGCAGATCGAGCACGTACGATCCCGGCACGTTCTTCACGCCGTGCGCCACGAACCGCCCGTCGGGCGAGCTCCTCGTCCAGTACGACGACTTGTAGCCAACATCGGCCAGCACGCGGAGCTTGCCGCGTCCCGGGAGATCCCAGCCGGCGCCATAGGGCTGCGCCGTACCGAGCGGTACGGTCGCCAGGCAGTCCCTGGGATCGACCGCGGTCCCGCAGCCGTGCATCGCCATCAGCGCGCCCGCGTTGACCGCGCGCCAGCCGGTGGTCGCCATCGCGGTGACGTGCGTGCCGACGTCCGCCGAGATCGCGTCATCGCAGGTCGCGGGCGGCGGATCGAACGGCAGCGTCTGCTCGAGCCGGGGCAGGCCGCGCGCGAACCACTCGGCGACGACGTCGAACTGCCCCTGCGTGAACCCGGTCAGCCCGCGCGGCATGCCCGCCGTCGCGGTCAGCTCGGCGAGCTTGGCCGGCGAGCCATCGCCGTAGGCGCGCCAGAACGTGTACTGGAACCACGGCAGGTGCACCGCCGTCGAGTAGATGCCGAGCCGCTTGGTCGCATAGTCGGACGCCGGCACGCCGGGCATCGATCGCACGCAGTCGATCATGCCGCGCGCGGACTCGGGCGAGCCCACGCCGAGATCGGTCAGGCAGCTCGCCATCGCGGCGTCGGAGAGCCCGCGCCAGTAGCGCAGGTTCTGGCGGGTCAGCCCGTGGCACTCGTTGCAGCTCGCGGGCTGCGCCCCCTCGACGTTCGCGCCGAGCAGCTGGAGGGCCTGCAGCGCGAGCTGGTCGTCGGGCAGGGCGACGGGGTTGCGCAGCACCGGCAACGTGGGCGCGTCGACCCCGGCATCCGCGGGCGGCGCGTCGGGCAGCGGCGTGCTGCTCCCACCACCGCAGCCGATGAGGACAAACACGAGTGTGCGTCGCATCTGCACGCATCAGACGCGATGCCGTAGCTGTGCGAAACCCCAGCGCGTTGCGATGCACTGACCAAGTGCGCGTGCGCCGCATCACCTGTCAGTGAGGGGCCCGGCGGGCGTTTGACACCCCGGGAGCGCTTGGGAATACTGGCGCATTGAAGGAATCCGGGGAGATGGCCGTCCAACTCGGTGCCATTCGGTAAAGGAGACTCCAATGACTCGTACTCGTAATCTTCTGTTCGCGTTCGTGGTCGCGTCCTCGCTCGGCGCCAGCGCGTGCGTCGTTCGCGGTACCGCCAGCGGCTCGATGCGCGGGTCCAGCGGCACCGCCGTCGTCTATCAGGAGCCGCCGGCCCCGCAGGTCGAGCCGGTCTCGGCGCGCCCCGGCTTCGTCTGGGTGCGCGGTCGCTGGGACTGGCGCGGTGGCCAGTGGGCCTGGGTCGGCGGGCGCTGGGAGCGTGAGCGCGCCGGTTATGCCTGGAGCGAGGGGCGCTGGGAGCGTCGCGGCAGCTCGTGGCACTGGGTCGAGGGGCGCTGGTCGGCCGGCGGCGGTGGCTATGGTGGAGGCAGCGTCCACGACACGAGCAACAGCTCGGGCGGCACGGTCGTCACGAGCGGTTCGCATCCGCACGGCGGCGGTCACCCCGGCCATCACGGCCAGCACCAGGGCGGCGGCGCGGTCGTCGTCCAGGGCGGCGTCGACGTCAGCAACTCGTCAGGCGGCGTGCAGGTCACGGGCGGCTCGAACCCCGTGTACCCGAGGCAGGCGCCGCCGCCGGTGCGCGTCGAGACGTACAACCCGAAGACCGGCTTCGTCTGGGTGACCGGCCGCTGGGACTGGCGCAACGGCCAGTACATCTGGGTCGACGGTCACTGGGAGCGCGAGCGCGCGGCCGAGGTCTGGACGCCGGGTCGCTGGGAGCTCCAGGGCAACTACTACGTCTGGATCGAGGGTCGCTGGTCGCCCCGCGGTCAGCGCCAGCCCGCGGGCCCGGTCGTTCGCGACCACCGCTAGCACCCGCTAGCACCGACGCGCTCAGAGCATCAGCTGCAGCATCGAGCGCAGCTGGAGCTCGGGCTCGTCGCTCGTCATCGTCGTCGGATCGGCGCCGGTGAGCTGGAGGATGCCGACGTCGGTCGCCCACTTGAACGCGTGGCCCTGCCAGAACACGGTGAACGCCCCCCGAGCCTCGATCTGCTCGCGATCGCCGGCGAGCGGGGTCGGCGGTGCCAGCGCGAACCGCGCGGCGAGTTGCACGCGCTTGCGCACCACGAAGTAGCCGGCCTGCACGAGCACGCCGTAGCGCGCGTCAGCCGACTTGAGCTTCATCGAGTACAGCCCGAGCTGCAGGCTGACACCGGCGACCTTCATCATCGCGTCCGCCTGCACGCCGTGGCTGAGGTTCGCGGCGACCGACGGCTCGGCCTGCTTCGCGAGGTTCGCGAGATCGATCTTGTAGCTCGCACCGACCGCGAGGCGCAGCGGCCCGCCCTCGAGATCGCCCTCGCTATAGCCCTTGATCCCGCCGTGATTCCAGCCAGCGCGCGCGACCACCGCCGGCCCGAAGTCCGCCGGGACGTTCGTCGGCGCGCGCGTCGTGCAGGCGATCGCACCGGCCGCATTCTCGCTGCACGTGGTCGAGAGCTGCGGCCGATCGGCGCCGCCCGAGAAGCCGTTGAAGACGCCGACCGCCCACTCGAGGCCCTCGGGTGACTTCTCGTGCTGGTTGTGCAGACCGATCCCGAGGTCGCGGCCGCCGCCAACGAACGTCGCCGTGATCGCGCGCTCGTTGAGCTCGCTCGCGAAGTCCGCCACGATCTCCTGGCGGTTGAACGGCCGGCGCCACACGCCGGCGCGCAGCCACGCGGGCCCGCCGCCCAGCCGCTGATCGATGAACAGCTCCTTGACGAACGCGAAGCTGCCGGCGTCGCCGAGCCCGAGCTCGAGCTTGTAGCGGGTGCCCTTGCCGAAACCGTTGCCATCGACCTGCAGCCGCGAGCGCGGGATCAGGAAGTGCGACTGGAACTGGCTGCCCGCCTCGGTCTGGCGCGAGGTCTCGAAGCGCAGCTGGTTGCGAAACGCGAGCTTGATGGCGAACGTGCCATCGTCGGTCGCGAACGAGATGCCGCGGTCGTAGGTGACGCGGAGGCGCGTCGCCGGCGTACTCGCAGGGTCGGTGATGGCGGGCGTCGCCGGCGGGCTCGGAGCGTCGGTGATGGCGGGCGTCACCGGCGGGCTCGGAGCGTCGGTGACGGCGGGCCCGGGCACGAGGACGTCGGGCATCGCCGTCGCATCCGCAGGTGGCGCCGCCGCCGCGGGCGGTGGGGACGGCGCGGGCTGCGCG
>JALZOI010000521.1 GCA_030857245.1 Myxococcota bacterium | reverse complement strand
CCCCCCGCGACCGGGGCCACCGACGACGTCGTCGGCGTGATCGAGGCCGCCGGGATCTGGGCGGCCCGAGGCGCGCTCGATCCGCCCGGTTAGCGAGGGACCTCGCGATCACGGGGTATGCGAACGCACCGGAAGCCGATGATTCGCTCCCGGTTCTGGATCAGTTGATAAATGGGGTCCGAACTCGCGGGACTCTCGTGGAAGAGCTTTCGGTAGGCAACGCGGAGCGTGTCGACGTTCCCGACCGTCCGATCGCCACGCACGACCCGGTAGTGTGCTTCGACCGAGGCCGTCCACTCGAGGACGTTGCCCGCCATGTCGAGCGCGCCGTACGGGCTGGCGCCGGTGGGGTGCGAACCGACCTGATGGGTGGCGGTGTACGGGTCCTTCTCGCCACACGCGTCGGTCTTCTCGGGCGTCCAGCGCTCGAACAGCGCGCGCTCGCACGTCGGCGGGTCTTCGCCCCACGGATACGTGCGGCCGTCGACGCCCCGCGCGGCCTTCTCCCATTGCTCCTCGGTCGGCAGCTGCTTCCCCACCCACGCGCAATACGCCGCGGCGTCGTGCCAGGTCACGTTGACCACCGGGTACCGAGGCGGCGGCAGCCCGATGTCCAGCAGCGCCGGCACCGCGCCGCACGCGCCGGCCGCGACGCACCGGTCGTAGTCACCTTGCGTGACCTCGGTGCGGTCGATCCAGAACTCGGCGAGCTCGACCTCGTGCGCGGGCTCCCCCATGAGGAACGGCCCCGCCGGGACGTGGACCATGTCGTTGGGCGGGGGCACCGCGGGTGCCGCGGTGGCATCGCGCCCCGTCGATGCCTGCCGGCCCCCGCAGGTGCCGTCACACGCGAGGAGCGTCAGGAAGCACACGGCGTACAGGCGCATCACGGCGTGCCGACGATACAGGGTCGCCGCCGCGCGCGCCTCGGCCGCTGCGTGTCGTCATCCCTGCCTCGACGACTCCGCCTGCCCGCCGCTCCGGCGGCAGCTCAGCCGACGAGCCGCGGCCACACGGTGTAGAGCGACAGCGCGACCGTCACGGCGATCGCGCTGATCAAGAACGCGATCAGCCCGACCGGTGCGGGTGCGGGTCGGGCCGCCCGGCGCTCGACCGGGTGCGACGTGCCGGTCGGCAGCCGCTTCGATGGTCCGGCGGCGAGCCGGCCCGCCGCGTCGATCAACTCGGTGAAGAAGCCGAACCGCTCGAGCCGGAGCTTCGGCACCGTCAGATCGAAGCCGCAGACCGCCTCGGTCGCGACGCCCGGCAGCACGTTGAAGAACACCTCGGTCGACGAGCTCGTCATCAGGTAGAGCCCGAGCCCGGCGCCGCCGGCCTTGCGGTCGATCTGCTGCTCGTTGTGCAGACACTTGTGGAGGTAGCGCAGCACGGTCGCGCGCTCGAGCGTGCCGAACACGTCACGCACCGCGACCGCGAACTGCGAGCCGTCACACGCGTACTGCACGACCACCTTCTGATCGACGCGCAGCGCGATCCGCGTCTTCGTCGGGATGTCCGTGAAGAGCTGGCGGCCCTGCTCGTCGACGGGCGCGTCGTAGAGCGCGTTCATCAGCATCTCGTCGAGGCACTGCTCGATCGCCTCGCGATACTTGCGGCGCACCCTCATCAACGCCGCGAACTCGGAGACCTTCGCGATGCAGGCCGCCTTCTCCGGGTAGTCGCCGACCAGATGACTGTGGATCTGCGTGCCCCACGGGATCAGCTTCTCGAGCCCGAAGATGTCGCCGGCGAGCACGCGGGTGGCCATCGCCGACAGCGAGCGGGTGTCGAAGTCCTCGGCCACCAGCATGCCGGCGACGCGCTCCGATGCCTGCATGATGTCGACGACGGCCGCGAGGTTCGAGCGCGGCAGGACCGCGATCACGCGGGTGTCGGAGACCAGCCGCCCGACGAGCTCGGCCGCGCTGCCGGCGAGCTCGCCATCGAGATGGATCACCACGAGGGCCGCCTGCAGCTCGCCCCCGAGATCCGCGAGCGACGAGTGCGCATCGACCGCGCCGCCGGCGGCCTGGAGGGCGAGGGCCAGCTGCTCGAGTAACGCCGGGGCCGGCGACACCGCGATGATCCGCCGAGCGAGCACCCGGATCCAGCCTACCGCATCCCTCGGTCAGACGACGGTGCCGTCGTAGCGGCTCAGCCAGCGCGTGGGCTGGAACGGCGGGATCGGGCGCGGCGGCACCAGCGGCGCGTTGGCCTGCCAGAACTCGCGGAAGGGGAGCTTCTCGCCCGTCTTATAGAAGTGCATCAGGTACGCGATGTCACACGCGGCGAAGTCCGAGACCCACTGATCGAGATCGTGGACGCCGGCATCGTGCAGGAGCTGGAGGCTGTAGCTACATGCCTCCTCCTCGTAGTCGGCGACCTCGCGCAGCTGCTCCACGGTCCACGTGGCGCGCGGCTTCGCGAAGCCGATCGCGCGGGCGCGCTCCGAGACGTTCCACTGCACGGTGTGCCCGAACAGGTGGATCAGGATGAACAGCGCATCCTCGACCTCGAGATCGTGGTCGACCAGGATCTGCTCGCCATCGAGGTCGCCGGTGAACGGGTTGGGCACGTCCGCGATCCGCACCGGGATCTGCCAGCGGTCCTCGACGAGCCGCTCCACTCGATCGAACACCACGCGCAGGCGAGCCGGGTCGGGAGAGACCGCTGTCGTCATGGGGTGGTTACCATGCCACGGAAGCTGCCCGATCCGCGCGCGATCCCCGGTATGCTCTTCCCCATGCGTGCCCTGGTCCTCCTCGCGCTCGCCGCGGTGCCCGCCTCCGCGGCGCCCGGCCTGGTCGCGCAGAGCGATCCGCACCCCGGCATCCACCGCGAGACCTGGGTGGATCCCGCGATCCCCGCGCGCATCCACCTCGTGCGGATCGATCTGACGTCCGCGGAGATCGCGCTCTACGCGACGAAGGAGTCGGATCGCGGCCAGACCACGAGCGGCTTCGCGGATCTGCTCTCCGCGCAGGTCGCGATCAATGGCGACGCGTTCTCGGTGTCGGGCTACCGGCCGCGCGGCTTCGCGATGGGCGACTCGGCGGCATGGAGCAACACCGCCGATGACATCTCGACCGCCCTGCTCCACTTCGGGCGCGCCGGCGAGCGCAGCTACGTCACCATCGAGCCCCCCGAGACCGTGCTCGACAGCACGACCGTCCCGCCCGGCACGCAGGGTGCGATCGCCGGCCGGCCGCTGCTGGTGCGCGCCGGCACCGTCGAGAGCCAGTTCGACTGCAATGATCCGGTCACGCTGTCGTGCTCGCGCGCGCCGCGCACCGCCGTCGCGGTGTCGCAGAACGGCAACACGATGTGGCTGGCGGTCGTCAGCGGCTGGCAGGCGGGCTCGCTCGGCATGACCGCGGCCGAGCTCGCGACGTTCCTGCGCGCGCGCGGGGCCTTCGCCGCGGTCGCGCTCGACGGCGGGAGCTCGTCGACGCTCGTGATCGATGGCAGCGTGGTCAACGCACCGTCCGACGGGATCGAGCGCACCGTCGCCAACCACCTCGGGATCAAGTACGGCGCGCTGCCGAAGGGCAGCATGGTGGGCTTCATCTGCAAGGTCGCCGACATCCCGGCCTGCGGCCAGGACCCCGCGCTGCGCGTGACCGGCGTGTCGATCAAGCTCGACGATGGCCGCGTGGTGACGTCGACCGACGGGTTCTACAGCTTCGCGGGCATCACGCCGCGGCTCGCCTGTGCGACCGTCAAGAAGGCCGGCTACCAGACCCGCGTCGCGTGCAAGACCGTGTCATCGGGTGTCCAGACCTACAACTCGGTGTTCCTCGAGCCGGGCGTCGACCTGCCCGACGCGGGGGTCCGAGATGCGGGTGGCGAGGAGATCGACGCTGGCGAGACCGGCGACGGCGGGGTGCGGCCCGATGCGGGTTTTCCCGGGACCGGCGACGGTGGCGGCTGCTGTGATGCGGGCGGTGATCTCGGTGGGCCGCGCACGCACCTCCTGCTCGTGGCCCTGGTCGCTTGGAGCCTGACGCGTCGCCGGGTTACAAAGGCCGCAGGGTGAGCCAGGTCCACACGCAACTCCTGACGGACGACGCCAGCGGACTGCTCGTCGAGCGGACGTTCCGCCTTCGCGTCGTCTCCGGTCCCGACCAGGGCAAGGAGCACGTTCTCGACGAGGGCACGACGATGGTCGGCACCCATGTCGACAACGACCTCGTCCTCAGCGACGCGACGGTGTCGCGCTACCACCTCGAGATCCGCGTGCGCCGCGACGGCATCGAGATCCGCGATCTCGAGACGACGAACGGCACGAAGCACGGCGGCGCGCGCATCGGCCAGGTCGTGCTGACCGGGCAGGCGCGGCTGCGGCTCGGCAAGCACACCGAGATGGACGTCGAGCCGCTCGACGTCAACGTCGATCTCGACACGTGGCACGGCGACCGCTTCGGCGACGTCCTCGGCACCACGCCGCCGATGCAGCGGCTGTTCGCGCTGCTGCAGAAGGCGGCGCCCACCGAGGCGACGATCCTGCTCCAGGGCGAGACCGGCACCGGCAAGGAGGCGATCGCCGAGGCCGTGCACCAGCGCAGCAAGCGCGCGCGCGGCCCGTTCGTCGTCGTCGACTGCGGTTCGATCCCGCACGAGCTGATCGCCTCCGAGCTGTTCGGGCACGCGAAGGGCTCGTTCACCGGCGCCGGGGCCGACAAGCAGGGCCTGATCGAGGCGGCCAACCAGGGCACGCTCTTCCTCGACGAGATCGGCGAGCTCGCGCTCGACCTCCAGCCGCAGCTGCTGCGCGTGCTGGATCGTCGTCAGGTCCGCCGCGTCGGCGAGACCCAGTCCGTCGACGTCGACATCCGCGTCGTCGCCGCGACCCACCGCGATCTGCGGGCGATGGTCCGCGCTGGCCAGTTCCGCGAGGACCTCTACTACCGGCTCGCCGTCGTCGCGACGCACGTGCCGCCGCTGCGCGAGCGCAAGGGTGACATCCCCGCGCTCGCCGCGTGGTTCGCCGACAAGATGGGCCGCGGTGGCTGGGCGCAGTCGAGCTCGCTGCTCGAGCAGCTCGTCAACCACGACTGGCCTGGCAACGTCCGCGAGCTGCGCAACGTCGTCGAGCGCGCGCTGTCGCTCGGCCACGCCGCGTCGACCCACCTGCTCAACGCTGACCTCTCCGACAGCGGCGCTCGCTCGACGAGCGGTGGGGCCAGCGAGGCCGGCGACGATGCGAAGCGCCCGTCGAACCCCGACGTCCTCGAGCTGCCGTTCAAGGAAGCCAAGGCCGCGCTGGTCGAGAGCTTCGAGCGCGACTACCTGACCGCGCTGCTCGCGCGCCACAAGGGCAACATCTCGCGCGCGGCCTCCGAGGCCGGCATCGATCGCAACTACATCCACCGGCTCGTGAAGAAGTACGGACTCGAGGTCGACCGCGGGTGAAGCTCGCGGTCCTCGCGCTGGCGCTCGCGTCGTGCAAGGGGGCCGCGCAAGACCGAGCCGCTTCGCGCGATCCGGATCGCGCGAGTGGCGCGCCGACGGGCAC
>JALZOI010000520.1 GCA_030857245.1 Myxococcota bacterium | reverse complement strand
CTCCGGCGCTCCGGCAGGGCGGTGCTCGGCGCGCCCGCGGTGTGCGCGGACCACGGCGCGGGGTGCGGTCCCGACGGCGCGACCGGATCCGCGCCGGTGTGGTCCGACGGCAGCACGACGACGTCGCTCGGGTTGAACAGATCGTCGAGCGACGGCAGCGACTCGCGCGTCGGGGCGGCCTCGCCGAACGCGCGATCGATCACCTGCGCACTCGGTCGCGTCTCGGCCGAGACCTCGCGCAGCAGCTGCTCGCGCGCGCCGATGCGGTCCGCGAACGTGCTCGTCATGTACGCGGCGATCTTGAAGTTCTTCGACGGGTAGCCCTTCGCGCGGAGGACCTCCTCGAGCGCGGCGCCCAGCTCCTTCGCGGTCTGGTAACGCCGGGACGGATCGCGCTGCAGCGCCTTCGCCACGACGCCGTCGAGCTCGGGCGGCACCTCGGGGTTGATCGTCGACGGTGCCGGCACGTTGACGTAGCGGACCTCGCGGATGACCTCGATCTCGTTCGCGCCCTTGAACAGCCGCTTGCACGTCAGCGCTTCCCACAGCACGCAGCCGAGCGACCAGATGTCGCTGCGCCGGTCGCCCGGCCGATCGTCGAGCTTCTCGGGCGCCATGTACGCGAGCTTGCCGAAGACCTGGTCGGGCTTGACCACGCTCCGCGATGCCCGCGCCACGCCGAAGTCGAGCAGCTTCACCTGGCCGGTGTAGAGGACGAAGATGTTCCCGAGCGAGACGTCGTGGTGGACGATGCCGAGCGGCTTGCCGTCGCGCGACTTCAGCTCGTGCGCCGCGGCGAGGCCCTCGGCGATGTCCGCGGCGATCCGCGCCATCGACAGCGCATCGAGCCGCCGGCCCTCGTGGCCCTTCTCCAGCACGGCGAGCAGCGGCTCGCCCTCGAGGTACTCCATCGCGATGAAGTAGCGGCCGTCCGCCTTGCCGAGCTCGTAGACGTCGACGACGTTCGGATGCTGGATCGCGGCCACCAGCTTGGCCTCGTCGCGCAGCATCCCGACGACCTCCTCGGTCGCGAGCGCCTCGTGCACGAGCTTGAGGACGACGAGCTTCTCGAACCCGGCCTCGCCGTGGCCGAGCGCGAGGTGGACCTCGGCCATGCCTCCACGGCCGATCTCGGCGATCAGCTCGTAGCGTCCGAGGGTGACAGGCACGGGCCGATGGTACCGCGCCGTCGTCGCGCGTGCGGGAAGTTACGTGCGCGCGTAGTACTGGAGCGGCGCGACGCGCAGGTCGCCGCGCTTGGCGACCGCGATGGCCTCGAGCGTCGCCTTGGCGCCCCGCAGGGTGGTCTGGTACGCGATGCCGTTCATCAGCGCGGCCCGGCGCAGCGACTGCGAATCGAGGATCGCCTGCGCGCCCTCGGTCGTGTTGATGACGAGGTGGATCTCGTGATTGTCCATCGCGTCGACGCAGTGCGGGCGGCCCTCGAGCACCTTGTTGATGCCCTTGACGGTCAGCCCGGCGGCGCGCAGCACGTCGGCCGTGCCGTGGGTGGCGACCAGCGAGAACCCGAGGTTGACGAGCCGGCGGCCGAGCTCGGCGATCCCCGGCTTGTCCTGCTCGCGCACCGACAGGAAGGCGGTGCCGCTCGTCGGCAGCCGGGTCCCCGACGCGAGGTAGCTCTTCATGAACGCGCGCGCGAAGTCGCTGTCGATGCCCATGACCTCGCCGGTCGAGCGCATCTCGGGGCCGAGGATCGTGTCGACGCCCTCGAACTTCACGAACGGGAACACGACCTCCTTGACGGAGACGTGGCGCGGCTCGACCTCGGTCATGCCGAGCTCGGCGAGCGTGCGGCCGGTCATCACCTTGGCGGCGATCTTCGCGAGGGGGCGACCGATCGCCTTGCTGACGAACGGGATCGTCCGCGACGCCCGCGGGTTGACCTCGAGCACGAAGATGTCGCCCGCGTGGATCGCGAACTGGACGTTCATCAGCCCGATCACGCGGAGCTCGATGGCGAGCATGCGGGCCTGGCGCTTGACCTCGTCGATGATGTCCGCAGGGAGCGAGTAGGGCGGCAGGGCGCACGCCGAGTCACCGGAGTGGATGCCGGCCTCCTCGATGTGCTCCATCACGCCGCCGACGACGACCGACCCCGTGTGATCGGCGACGACGTCGACGTCGAGCTCGACGGCGTCCGCCAGGAACTGATCGATGAGCAGCGGGAAGCCGACCATCGAGGACTCCTCGCGGCCGCCGCCCCCCGCACCCGACCCGAACGATCCGAGCACGCGCGCGAAGTAGTCCTCGAGGTTGCGGGCGTCGTAGATCCGCTCCATCGCGCGGCCGCCGAGCACGTAGCTCGGGCGCACCATCACGGGGAACCCGATCTCGGCGGCGACCCGGCGGGCCTCGTCGAGGCTGCGCGCGATGCCCCACCGCGGGGCGTGGAGCGCGAGCTTGTTCATGACCTCGCCGAACCGCTCGCGATCCTCGGCGCGATCGATCGCGTCGGCGCTGGTGCCGATGATCGGCACCCCGGCCTGCTCGAGGGCGACCGCGAGCTTGAGCGGGGTCTGCCCGCCGAACTGCACGATCACGCCCCACGGCTTCTCGACGTCACAGATCTCGAGGACGTCCTCGAGCGTCACCGGCTCGAAGTACAGCCGGTCCGAGGTGTCGTAGTCGGTCGACACCGTCTCCGGGTTGCAGTTGATCATGATCGACTCGATGCCCTCCTCGCGGAGCGCCATCGCCGCGTGCACGCAGCAGTAGTCGAACTCGATGCCCTGGCCGATCCGGTTCGGGCCGCCGCCGAGGATGATCACCTTGCGGTTCGTGGTCGGGCGGGCCTCGCACTCGTCCTCGTACGACGAGTACATGTACGGCGTTTGCGACTCGTACTCACCGCCGCACGTGTCGACGCGCTTGTAGACGGGGCGGACGCCCGCGGCGTGGCGGGCCTGCCGCACCTGGAGCTCGGTCGACCCGGTGAGCGCGGCGATCCGGCGATCGCTCATGCCGAGCCGCTTGTAGCGCCGGAGCTCCGCGCCCAGCGTGGCGAGCGCGGTGCCGGCGAGCTCGCGCTCGGCGAGCGCGATCGTCTGGATGTGATGCAGGAACCACGGATCGATCCGCGTCAGCTCGTGGGCGCGCTCGATCGTGATGCCGAGCTGGAACGCGCGCCCGACCTGGAACAGGCGGTCGGGGGTGGCGACCGCCATCGCGCGCTCGATCGCGGCGAGGTCGTCGCCGATGGCCGCCATCGGCAGGTCGAAGCCGGCGCGCCCGGTCTCGAGCGAGCGGATCGCCTTGCCGAGCGCCTCGGAGAACGTGCGGCCGATCGCCATCGCCTCGCCGACCGACTTCATCTGCGGGCCGAGCACGGGCGACGCCGACGGGAACTTCTCGAACGCGAAGCGCGGCCACTTGACGACGACGTAGTCGATCGTCGGCTCGAACGAGGCCGGGGTGACGCGCGTGATGTCGTTGTCGAGCTCGTCGAGCGTGTACCCGATCGCGAGCTTCGCGGCGATCTTCGCGATCGGGAAGCCGGTCGCCTTCGACGCCAGCGCCGAGCTGCGCGACACGCGCGGGTTCATCTCGATCACGAGCATGCGGCCGGTCTTCGGATCGACGGCGAACTGGACGTTCGAGCCACCGGTCGCGACGCCGATCTCGCGCATGATCGCGATCGAGGCGTCGCGCATCCGCTGGTACTCCTTGTCCGTCAATGTCATCGCCGGCGCGACCGTGATGGAGTCACCGGTGTGGACGCCCATTGGATCGAGGTTCTCGATCGAGCAGACGATCACCGTGTTGTCCTTGGTGTCGCGGACGACCTCGAGCTCGAACTCCTTCCACCCGAGCACGCTCTCCTCGACGAGGATCGAGTGCACCGGGGACTGATCGAGCCCGAACTGGACCATGCGGTCGAACTCGCCGCGGTTGTACGCGATGCCGCCGCCCGAGCCGCCGAGCGTGAACGAGGGGCGCAGGATCGCCGGGAACCCGATCTCGTCGATGATCGCGCGGGCCTCCTCGACCGACGCGACCAGCCGCGACGTGGGACACGCCAGGCCGATCCGCGCCATCGCGTGCTTGAACAGCTCGCGATCCTCGGCCATCTCGATGCTCGCGACGTTCGCGCCAAGCAGCTCGACGTTGTGCTTCTGCAGCACGCCGGCCTTGTGCGCGGCCATCGCGAGGTTGAGCCCGGTCTGGCCACCGAGCGTCGGCAGCACGGCGCTGACCTTCTCGCGCGCGAGCACCATGTCGAGGACCTCGACGGTGAGCGGCTCGACGTACGTGGCGTCGGCCAGATCGGGGTCGGTCATGATCGTCGCGGGGTTCGAGTTGATCAGGACGACGCGCAGCCCCTCCTCGCGGAGGGCCTTGCACGCCTGGGTGCCCGAGTAGTCGAACTCCGAGGCCTGACCGATCACGATCGGCCCCGACCCGATGATCAGCACCGATTCGAGATCTTTGCGGCGCGGCATCGGCAGCCGATCTACCACAAGCGGCCGCCGGTGACGGGAAGGCTCAGCGCTTCTTGACGATGCCGCCGTCGACCCGGAAGTCGCCCCCGAGCTGCCCGCCGCCCGCGATCGCCGCGGCGACCGCATCGGCCTGGTCCCCCAGCGGCGCCGCGCCCTTGGCGAGGACCTCGAGGATCGTGCGCTTGATCCGACCGGACTCCTCCTCGGGGCGGATCAGGGCGCGGATCAGCGGCGGCGCGATCCGCGCGGGGTCCTTGCCGGTCATGCCCTCGATCGCGGCGAACCGCGAGTTCTCGTCGAAGTCGGTGACGTACGGGGCGAGCCGCGTGACCACCTCCTCGTCGCTCGCCTGGCTCCACTCCGAGAACCAGCGCAGCAGATCGATGCGGCGCTCGGGCATCCGCACGTAGCCGGGCGGCTCGCTCGCGAACAGCGCGTCGGCGACCTCGAGGACCTGGGCCTTGTCACCGATCCGCTCGAGGACGCGCAGCGGGAACGCGAGCTGCTGGGCGCCCTTCATGTAGCGGACGAGGGGCTCGAGGGACGAGGAGCCGACGTCCTTGCCGGCGTCGTCGCGCTTGCGGGCAGCGACCAGCGCCTCGACGACCCAGTGTTTCTCTTGCTCGTCCTCCACGCCCTTCATGCTGGTGACGCCGAGCCGCCGGCACAGCCCGAACAGCGCCTCGTCCGTGCCAGCTTCCTTGAGCTTCTCGAGGGCGGCCCAGCGATCCGGCTGCTGGGAGAGCTTGTTCGTCGCCTTCTCGATCGTCTTCTGCAGCGACTTCTCTTTGGAGAACAGACCGAACACCATGAACAAGCTCCGTTTCGCGGGGGAAACTACCACACCCGTAGGTCTGGCCCGCCCGCGGGGCAAGTGCTGAAAACGCCCCGCGTCGGCGTCAGCTTCTGGGCCGCGCGCGCCGGCCGCGCGTACAATACGCGGCTGATGAGTTCCCGGAACACAGGTGCGACCCTGACGGCGCTGGCGGCAGTGATGGCGTGCTCCTCGCCGGTGGTCCAGGCGGAGCGCCCGGCCGGGCCCGCCGCCGCCGCCGCCGTCGCCCCGACGACC
>JALZOI010000519.1 GCA_030857245.1 Myxococcota bacterium | reverse complement strand
ATCCGCGAGGCCGAGAACCGCGAGCTGCTGTGGCGCGCGCTCGCCGAGGGCGTGCTCGACATGGTCGCGTCGGATCACTCGCCGTGCAGCCCGGCGCTCAAGGCGATCGAGGCCGGCGACTTCGTGGCCGCGTGGGGCGGCGTCTCCGGCCTGCAGCTCGCGCTGCCGATCGTGTGGACCGAGGCGTCCGCGCGCGGGCACTCGCTCGCCGACGTCGTCCGCTGGATGTGCGCCGCGCCCGCGCGCCTCGCGGGGCTGACCGGCCGCAAGGGCGCGATCGTCGCCGGCTCCGATGCCGACCTGATCATCTTCGACGACGCCGCGCGCACCACCGTCGCGCCCGACATGATCCATCACCGTCACAAGGTCACGCCGTACGCCGGTGAGGCGCTGCGCGGTGCAGTGCTCGCCACCTATCTCCGCGGCGAGTGCATCGCCGCGCGAGGCAGCGTGATCGCCTCCGAGCTGGGAGTCTTGCTATGAGTGATGTGCCTGCGTTCCTCGACCTGCCCGATCTCGCGAGCGACACCGTCGGTGGCGCCGCGATCGCCTGCAACGACGAGTTCTTTGCCGAGAAGGAGAACCTGCTCCGCGCCCACGCCGCGGTGTGGAAGGAGCACGAGTACACCGACCGCGGCAAGTGGATGGATGGCTGGGAGACCCGGCGGCGCCGCGACGACGGCACCCACGACTGGTGCGTCGTGCGGCTCGGGCTGCCCGGCGTGATCCGGGGCATCGTCGTCGACACCGCGTTCTTCCGCGGCAACTTCCCCGAGAGCTGCGCGATCTACGCGACCACGATCGACGAGCCGCTCGATCTCGCCGCGCTGCAGAGCGCGACGTGGACCGAGGTGCTGCCGCGCTCGGCGCTGCGCGGCAACTTCGCGAACCCGTTCGAGATCAGCGATGGCCATCGCTACACGCACGTGCGGCTCGACATCTACCCCGACGGCGGCGTGGCGCGGCTGCGCGTCCACGGCGACGTCGTCCCGAACTGGCCGCGGCTGCGCGCGCTCGGTGGGCCGGTCGATCTCGCCGCGCTCGAGCACGGCGCGGTCGTCGAGAGCTGCAGCGACATGTTCTTCGGGTCGCGCAGCAACTTGATCAAGCCCGGGCCGTCGCGGTCGATGGCGGATGGCTGGGAGACCCGGCGCCGCCGCGGGCCCGGCAACGACTGGGCGATCGTGCGGCTCGCCGCGGCCGGCACGCTCGAGAGCGTCGAGATCGACACGAGCCACTTCAAGGGTAACGCGCCGGGCCGCATCCTCCTCGAGGGCGTGCACGCGCCCGGCGTCGCGGTCGCGGCCCTCGAGGGCTGGCGCCCGCTCGTCGAGACCGCCGTCGAGCCGCACCGCCGTCACTTCTTCGATCACCAGCTCCGGCGGATCGGGCCGGTCACCCACCTGAGGCTCTCGGTGTTCCCGTGCGGCGGCATCGCGCGGCTCCGCGCCCTCGGCACGCTCGCCTCGGTGAGCGAGCCCGGGATCGCCAAGCTCGACGCGATGCCCGCGACCGAGGCCCGCGCCGCCTTCCTGCGGTGCTGCGGGTCGACGGCGTGGGCCGACGCGATGACGGCGGCGCGGCCGTTCGAGGATGTCCCGGCGCTGCAGCGGACCGCCGAGCGGATCTGGTGGTCGCTCGGCCCGGCCGATCACCGCGAGGCGTTCGCCGCGCACCCGAAGATCGGCGAGCAGCACGCCGCCGCGCCACCCGTCGACGCCGAGATCACGGGGCGCTGGGCACGGGCGGAGCAGCAGAGCACCGCGGCCGCTTCCGCCGCGACGATCGAAGCCCTCGCCGAGGCCAACCGCGCGTACGCGAAGAAGCACGGCTTCATCTTCATCGTGTGCGCGACCGGTCGCAGCGCCGACAGCATGCTCGCCGACTGCCGCGCCCGCACCGCGCGGAGCCCGGCCGAGGAGCTCCGCTGCGCCGCCGAGGAGCAGGCGAAGATCACGTCGCTGCGGCTCGCGAAGCTGATGACCGAGCTCGGGGGACCCATCGCATGATCACCACGCACGTCCTCGACACCGCGGCGGGCCGGCCCGGCCGCAACATCGCGATCGAGCTCGAGCGCGCGACCGGCGCGACCTGGCAGCCGGTCGGCCGCGGCACCACCGACGACGATGGCCGGCTGCGCACGCTGACCCCGGCCGGCCCGGTCGAGCCTGGCACCTACCGGATCCGGTTCGCGACCGGGGCGTACCTCGCGGCGCTCGGCCAGACCGGCTTCTTCCCGGTCGTCGAGATCCAGTTCACCGTCGACGACGGCGCGCAGCACTACCACGTGCCGCTGCTGCTCTCGCCGTACGGCTACTCGACGTATCGCGGCAGCTGAGGCGCGGACCGCCGCGGCCGCGCCGCTACGGCGACGGCGGGATCTCCGACGTCCGCGGCAGCTGGTTCAGGTGCACCGCGCGCGTCTTCCGCGTCGTGCGGATGTTGAGCATCTCGACGAACACGCTGAAGCCCATCGCGCCGTAGATGTAGCCCTTGGGCACGTGGACGCCGAGCGCCTCGGAGATCAACACGAGGCCGATCATCAGCAGGAACGAGAGCGCGAGCACCTTGACCGACGGATGGCGCTCGACGAACTCGCTGACCTGCCGCCCGACGAGGAGCATCACGGCCAGCGCGATCACATTGGCGGCGACCATGATCTCGATGTACGGCGTCATGCCGACGGCGGTGATCACCGAGTCGATCGAGAACACCATGTCGAGCAGCACGATCTGGAACAGCACGCTGCCCATCGTCACCGCGACGGCCGCCACCCCCGGCTGGCCGGCTTCGTCGTCGGACTCGAGCTTGTGGTGGATCTCCTTCGTCGCCTTGTAGATCAGGAAGCCGCCGCCGAGGAACAGGATGAGCGCCTTGCCCGAGAAGCCCTTGCCGAGCACGTGGAACAGCGGCTCCTCGAGCTGGACGATCCACGACAGCATCGCGAGCAGGCCCAGGCGCGACACGAACGCGCCGGCGAGACCGAGCTTGCGGGCCTTCTCGCGCTGGTGGGGCGGCAGCTTGCCCGCGAGGATCGCGATGAAGATGATGTTGTCGACGCCGAGGACGATCTCGAGCGCCGCCAGCGTCGCGAAGCTCACCCACGCCTCCGGCGACGACAGCAGTTCGATCATGGGACGAATATGGCGCCCCGCTCCCGGCGGGGCCGGCTGACAGCGCGGTCTCACGCGCTGCTCTCGTTGGATCGGTGACGAGCCCGCATGCGCGCCACGCGCGCCCGCGATACAACGGCCGCCATGACGGTTCGCACGACCCTGCCCGAGAAGAAGCTCCAGAAGGCCCTCGACCGCGTCCACAAGGCGCAGGCCCGCGTGCTCGACCTCTACCCGGGAGACTCTGGCGCGCGACAGCCGGTCCACACCGTCTATGGCGGTGCCCACCTGTTCTCCTCGGACACCGCCCGCAAGCTCGGCGAGATCGCGCTGCGCACGCTCGAGACCTACGCGCCGGATCCGGCCACGTTCGGCGACGCGATCGGGATCGCCGGCGAGCTCGCTCCCAAGGTCTACGAGCGCGTGCGCGAGAAGCTGCGCCGCGAACCCGTCGAGGACTTCCGGATCGACTTCGAGGACGGCTACGGCAACCGGCCCGACGACGAGGAGGACGGCCACGCCGCCGCTGCCGCGCACCAGGTCGCCGCCGGCTACGCCGCCGGCACGCTGCCGCCGTTCCTCGGCATCCGCATCAAGCCGCTGACGCGCGAGCTCGCCGGTCGCTCGCTGCGCACGCTGGACATCTTCCTGAGCGAGCTGCTCGACAAGTCGAACGGCCACCTGCCGGGCAACTTCGTCGTCACGCTGCCGAAGATCCAGAGCAAGGTCGACGTCGAGGTGCTGGTCGACGTGTTCGAGCAGCTTGAGGATCGCCTCGCGCTCGAGGCCGGCTCGCTCAAGGTCGAGTTCATGGTCGAGACCACGCAGAGCATCTTCGACCCGCGGGGTCGGTCGATCCTGCCGCGCCTCCACAAGCTCGCGCGCGGCCGGCTCACCGGTGCGCACTTCGGGACGTACGACTACACCGCGAACTGCGACATCACCGCCGCGCACCAGCGCATGCGGCATCCGGCGTGCGACTTCGCCAAGCACATGATGAAGGTCGCGTTCGCCGGCACCGGCGTGATGCTGTCCGACGGCGCGACGAACATCATGCCGGTCACGCCCCATCGCGGGAAGGAGCTCAGCGACGACCAGAAGCGCGAGAACCGCGCGGCGGTGTTCTCGGCGTGGCGGCTCCACGCCGAGGACGTTCGCCACTCCCTCGTCCACGGCTTCTACCAGGGCTGGGATCTCCACCCCGGTCAGCTGCCGACCCGCTACGGCGCGGTCTACGCGTTCTTCCTCGACGGCTTCACGGCGGCCTCCGAGCGGCTCAGCAACTTCGTCAGCAAGGCCGCGCAGGCGACCCTGGTGGGCGATGTCTTCGATGACGCCGCGACCGGGCAGGGCCTCCTCAACTACTTCCTCCGCGGCATCGCGTGCGGCGCCGTCACCGAGGGCGAGGCGATCGCGACCGGGCTCTCGCTCGAGGAGATTCGCGCGAAGTCGTTCGTGAAGATCATGGCGGCGCGCCGCGCTCGCACCTGAGGGCGCGGACCCGACGATGTTCGTGCGACCTGCGGCGCGGACGAGTCGCTCGGGCCGACCTCGAAGGGGAACCCGGTGTCCGGCGCGTGCAGGCCGACGCGGCACCGCCGCCTCACCGCTTCCGTCAACGACCCGCCGTTCGCGGGAACACGCCGAGGGTCGCGAGCGTGCCGCGGATGCGCTCGGTCCGGGCCGCGCGCGCATCGTCGAGCGTGCCGGTCTTGACCTCGAGCCACCCGGCGTACGGGATCACCGTGCCGGCGTGCGCGATCCAGCCAACCTGCCACACGAGCCAGCCCTCGCCGTCCATCGCGTCCTCGATCGAGCCGCTGCCGGTCTTGCCGTGCAGCCGGCGGTCGCCATCGCGGGCGAGCACCGTGATCTCGCGGACGATCGCCTGGGCGGGCGGCGAGACGGCGAGCGAGCCGCGCGCGAGGCCATCGACCAGCGCGAGTTGCTGGCGGGCGCTGATCCGCAGGCCGCCACCGAGCCAGAACCGGTGCAGCCCGCCGCTGATGTCGCGGTTGCCGTAGTCGAGCTTCGCGAGGCCCGCCCGCAACCGGTCCTCGCCGAGCGTGAGGGCGAGGGTCTGGAAGTGCGGCACCGCCGACACCGCCATTCCCGACCGCAGCGTGTGCGGCTGCGACCAGGCTGCCATCCACCAGTCCTGCTTCGGCAGCCGCTTCGCATCCCATGTCATCGGCGCGTCGGGCCCATCGAACAGCCCCGCGTCGATGCCGATCAGCGCGCTGGGCACCTTGAACGTCGAGTACGGCCGGCGGGGCAGGGCGCAGCGCGCCGGGTCACTCTCGTAGGTCCGGCCCGCTGCGTCGCGGATCGTGAAGCAGCCATCGGGCCATGCCGCCGCGATCACGGCCGGATCGAAGGCCGCGCCGGCGCCAGGCGAGGGCGCCGCGGGAGTGCTCGGCGC
>JALZOI010000069.1 GCA_030857245.1 Myxococcota bacterium | reverse complement strand
CGCACCGCGCGCGCGCTGACGCGTCCGTCGTCGTGGGCGCGCGCAGGCAAGCTCGCTCGCGCGGGCCGGCCGCTCAGCCGAGCAGCCAGGTCTCGAGGGCGACGAGCGCGGTGACATCGTGGACGTCGTCGCGCATCAACGGCACCTCGACGAGCAACGAGCCGGCACCGCCCGCGCTGCGGAGCTCGCCGATCGCGGCGCGATCCGCGAGCGCCAGGGTCTCGACCTCGAGGTGCGCGGAGACCAGCGCCTGCGCGGCCATCGTCCGCGTGGTCGCCGAGAGGCCGAGCGCGGCGACGCCGGGATGCTCGGCGAGGGCTCGCTCGACGGCGGCCGTGCCCCCGGCGACCGGGTGCGTGACGTGGAGCTTGTTGACGACGAAGCCGACGAACGGCATGCCGGCCTCGGCGAGCCGGTCATGGAACGCGAGCGCCTCGTGGACCGCCATCGGCTCGGGGCTCGCGACGAGGACGAACCCGACGCGCGGCTGCCGGAGCAGCGCGAACGTCTCCTCGGCGCGCTGCTTGAAGCCGCCGAGGATGTCGTTGAACTCGGTGAAGAACACGCCGAGATCCTCGATGAACTTGCTGCCGACGAACTTCGAGAGCCGCTTGAGCACGAACGCCCCGGTCTTGCCAACGAGCGACCACCGCGAGCCGCCCTGGCCCTGGAGCTTGCGGAACCACTCGATCGCGGGCGAGTCGATCGCCTCGCTGAGCTTGCGGGGCGCGTCGAGGAAGTCCAGCGCATGTGCGGTCGGCGGCGTATCGACGACGATCAGATCCCACTCGCCGCTGCGATCGAAGTCGTGGAGCTTCGCCATCGCGGCGTACTCCTGCGCGCCGGCGAGCGAGCCGGAGATCTGGGCGTAGACCGGGTTCGCGAGGATCCGCTTCACGGCCTCGGGGTCCTTGGCGTGGCGCGCGACGACCTCGTCGAAGGCCTGCTTCTGGTCGAGCATCATCGCGTGGAGCTCGCCCTGGTCGCTCGGCGCGTCGCGGAGGATCAGCGCCGGATCGACCTGCTGGACCTGGTGCCCGAGCGACTGGAGGCCCAGCGAGTTCGCGAGCCGGCGCGCCGGATCGATCGTCAGCACCAGGGTGCGCTTGCCGCGCCGGGCGGCCGCGAGCGCGAGGGCAGCGGCCGTCGTCGTCTTGCCCACGCCGCCAGAACCTACGCAGACGAGGATCCGTCGCTCCAGCAGGACATCGACCAGGGCAGACGGCACGGGTTCGTCGCAGTTAGCACGCATCGCCGGCTGGTGGCAACGCAACTGCCGATGCTTGAGAGCGCTGTCTACCGATGCTATGAGAGCCCTGTCCAGCGATGCTATGAGAGCCCTGTCCAGCGATGCTATGTGAGACCTGTCCAGCGATGCTATGTGAGACCTGTCCATGAAGCGCGAGCTGATCGTCACGGTAGATGGGCGCGACCGCACCGTGACCATCGACGGGCCATCCGCTGGTCCAGGGGCGGATGGCACCTTCATGGTCGCCATCGATGGGGTCGAGCGTACGGTTGACGCGCGCGCCGTCCGCACCGGCACGTGGTCGCTGGTCATCGACGGCCGCAGCTTCCTCGTGGACCTCGATCCGCGGCGCACCGGCATCACCGCGTCGGTGGGCGCGAGCGAGGCCGTGCTGCAGGTCGAGGACGCACGCCACCGCCGGCTGTCGCAGGCCGCGGGCTCGCGCGCCCGCACGACCAGCGGCGAGACGCTGCGCGCGCCGATCGCCGGCAAGGTCGTCAAGGTGCTGGTGGCCGTCGGCGACGTGGTCGCGCCCGGCACGCCGGTCATCGTCCTCGAGGCGATGAAGATGGAGAACGAGATCGTCGCCGAGCGCGGCGGGACCGTCACGACGATCGGCAAGACCGCGGGCCAGGCCGTCGACACCGGCGACCTGCTCGTCGAGCTGACGTAGAGCTTGTCGCCGACTGGCGCGGCGCGGCGCTCCTTATCGGCGGCCCCCGCCGACGAGCGGCGACGAGCCGCTCCTGGCGGCGACGCGCGCCGCGATAGTCGGCGAGAATAACGCGTCAGGGCAGCGCGGCGCGCAGCGGTGCGGTCGTGCCGGGGAGCGTCACCGTGCGATCGCGCGGGATGTGATAGCGCGCGAGGATGCGCGGCGATGACTTCCGGACCTCCTCGCTGTCCATGATGATCAGGCCGCCCGAGGTGGTCTCGATCTCGACGACCCCACGCGCCGCCGACAGCCGGGCGACGAAGTCCTCCATGTCCTTCGGGATCGCGCCATCGAGCTTCGCGATCGCCTCGTTGTAGAGGTGGCCGTAGCCGACGTTGATCTCGTCCGCGAGGATCTGCGTGAGGATCACGACCTCGTGCTGCTCGGGCGAGCGGTAGCCCAGGTAGTAGTAGTTGAGGAACTCCTTCGGTGCCTTGTTCCACCACTTGTCCCACGTCGTCAGGTAGTCGCGAGTCAGGGTCTGGAACACGAGGCCGCCGTACACGAAGTACGCCGGCGGCTGGTCGTAGCGCGAGCGCGGCACGAGCGGCCGCCACGGCTTGAGGTCGAGCGTGACGGTGCGCGCGATCCCGGCGCGCTTGATCCCGAGCTCGACGCGATCACCGATGTAGCGATGACCGAGCACGACGTCGTAGCGCGTGCGGTAGTGGCCGATGTACTGGACGGTGCCGTTGTTCGCGATCGGCAGGCCATCGATCGCGGTGATGACGTCGCGGGTCTGCAGCAGGCCGTCCGCGGAGCCGTCGTAGTCGACGTGGAGCACGGCCACCCCGCGCTCGGTCGGGTTGAGCCCGAGCTGGCGGCGGAGCAGCGGGTTCTCGAGGTTCTGCGTCGTGATGCCGAGCGCCGGGATCTCCGGGCGCTTGCCGGAATCGACGCCATCGAGGAACGCGCGGATGATCGGCGGCGGCACCATCTCGCCGATGTTGTCGACGCCGGTCAGCTTCTGGAACGCGATGCCGACGACCTTGCCGTCGCCGAACACGGGCCCGCCGCTGTTGCCGGCGTTGATCGCGGCGTCGACGGTGACCGCGAGCAGATGGCGCTGCGAGTGGCTGTAGCGCTGGACCTCGATGCGCGACACGACGCCTTCGGTGATCGAGATCTCCTCGCCGCCGACCGGATAGCCGACGACGGCGACCTGATCGCGCAGCTTCGGCATCGGGCCGAGCTCGGCGGGTTCGATGTCATCGAGGAAGCCCGGCGGTTCGGTGACCTCGAGCAGCGCCAGATCGCAGTCGTGGCTGACGGCTCGCACGCGCGCGATCGCCTTGTCCGGATGCGACTGCTTCTGAACCTGCATGAACGTCGCGTTGGCCACGACGTGGGCGCCCGTGAGCAGGAGCCCCGGCCCGATCACCACCGCCGACCCGGTCGAGTTCGAGGGCGTCCGTGCCTGCCATGGTCCGTCGAAATCAGGGTCCTGAGACGTCGCAAAGACTCGGATTACCTCGGGGTACGCCACAATCCAGCCTACCGTGAGCCCGCGGCTGCCGCAAAGGTTCGCCGGCCGCCGTCGCAGTTTGTGCGGTATAGGAGGTCGCGTGCTAGCGCTGCAGGCCGTCACCCCCGCCGGACTCGTCCAGGCGGCGCCGCAGGTGACCCTCGCCGAGGCTCGCAAGCTGATCGCGCAAGTGCATCGCGGCGAGCCGGTCGCGGCGAGCTCGTCGGTGCGACGCAGCGCAGCGGCGGCGGTGCAGCAGATCGGAGATGTTCCGACGCTCACCGTGGTCGACGAGACGGCGAGCCAGCTCGATCCGTTCGTGAAGTACCTCTGCGAGAGCGCCGGTGATCGCTTCGAGACGGTGCGGATCCCGCTCGAGCACCCGGATCGCTACACGGTGTGCGTGAGCTCGCAGGTCGGCTGCGCACTCGCCTGCGCGTTCTGCGCGACCGGCCGGCTCGGGCTGACGCGCAACCTCGCGGCGTGGGAGATCGTCGAGCAGGTCCGCGTGGTGCGCGCGCGCCTGCCGCAGGGCGGCAACCGGATTGGCCGCCAAGGCCGCCAAGAACGCCAAGGATCCGATGAAATGATCCAGGGCGACCTTGGCGGCCTTGGCGGCCAAGCTCCCGGTGACCCGCGATCGTCGGGTCGTCCTCGCGTCCACGGTGTGGTGTTCCAGGGGATGGGGGAGCCGCTGGCGAACCTCGATGCGGTGCTCGCGGCGATCGCGGTGATGACCGAGCCGTGCGCGCTGGGCATCGATGCGCGCGCGATCACGGTGTGCACGGCGGGGCTGCCGGTCGGGATCCGCCGGCTCGCGCGCGAGGCGCCGAACGTGCGGCTCGGGCTGTCGATGTCGAGCGCGCTCGCGGCGCACCGCAAGCGCGTGATGCCGATCGCGGATCGCCACGATCTCGACGACGTGCTCGATGCGGTCGCGGAGCACGCGATGCTGACGCGGCTCGCGCCGATGTGGGCGCTGACGCTGCTCGCCGGCGTCAACGACTCCGACGACGATGCCCGCGCCCTCGCGGAGCGGGCCCACGCGTTCGTCGCGCGCACGGGCAAGCGGCCGCGGATCTCGATCGTCGCGTACAACGCGATCGGCGGTGACGATCCGTTCCGCCGCTCGACCCGCGAGGACGCCTTCCGCGCGGTGCTCTCGGCGGCCCGGCTGCCGTCCCACCGTCGCTACTCCGGCGGGTCCGACGTCGCGGCCGCGTGCGGCCAGCTCGCCGCCACGATCGGCTGACGCGCGAACGTAGTATCGTCCGGGCGTGCACCCGGTCCATGACATCGAGGTCCCGCCCGACATCGCCGCGTTCGTCCCGACGGTGATCGAGATCCCCCGCGGCTCGCGGCTGAAGTACGAGGTCGACAAACCGACCGGGATGCTCCGCCTCGATCGCGTCCTCTACTCGGCCGTGCATTACCCCGCCAACTACGGCTTCATCCCGCGCACCCACGCCGACGACGACGATCCGCTCGACATCCTCGTGCTCATGCAGGAGCCCGTCGACCCGCTCACGATCGTCCGCGCGCGGCCGCTCGGGGGGCTGCGGATGATCGACGACAAGGGCGGTGACGACAAGATCGTCGCCGTCTGCGTCGATGATCCGGCGTTCTCGCACTACATGACGTGGCAGTCGCTGCCGCCCCACATCCTCCGCGAGCTCGATCGGTTCTTCCGCGACTACAAGCAGCTCGAGGGCAAGGAGAAGTACGAGGCCGTCGAGGTCGGCGACATGTACGGCCAGGACGAAGCCCTCGCGGTGATCCGCCGGTCGCGCGAGGCCTACGAGCGCGGCGAAGGCCGCTAACGGTCGCGGCTGAACCGGTCGTACGCGGCGCCGAGGGCGTCGGCGAGCCGGTCGAGCTCGACGATCGACTCGCGCTGGCGGGTCGCGACGGTGTCGCCGACGACGAGCACGGCCTGGACCTCGCTGCGGCACTCGACCGGCGCGGCGATCGCGACCTGGGGATTGCCGAGCAGCGACAGCAGGTGCTGCTGCACGGCGCTGTCGACGGCGTCGGTCGTCGTGCGGCGCTCGTCGTGCGCGACCTGGAGCAGCGACGGGAAGGTCAGCGGCAGCGTGATGCTGTCGGCGACGCCGAGGTGGCTACCGTGCCCGCTGTGGCCCACCGCGGTGGCGCCGACGATCTTCACGAGCAGCGCCGCGCTCCAGCGCTGCGCGACGTAGCTCATCACCATGCGCTCGACCGCGAGCAGGCTGAAGGCCTTGTCCATCTCCTGCAGCGTGATCTCGAGCGCGCTGGTGGCGCGCATCGGCACCTTGAGCGGCCCGGAGTCCGGCGTGCCGGTGAACATCGACGAGACGGTGCGGGCGCGCGCCGGCCCGCCGTCCGGCTTCGCGACGCCGACCAGCGACTCGCCGATGTCGGACAGCGACGGTGGCGCGGAGGGCAGCGGGACATCGGCAGCCCCGGGGGCGCCGTACACCGAGCGCACGAGGCGCTCGACATGGAGCGCGGGCGCGACGGCGAGCCGGATCGCCTTGCCGGTCGCGTGCTCGAGCGCCGCGGCCAGGATCGGCGTGGGGTCGCGCGCGACCACGACGAGCTCGCGATTCTGCGCGATGCCGATCGGGACGACGACCCACGTGCGCCCGAGCTGCGCGGGCACGTCGTGGATCACCGCCGCGTCACGCGCTTCGAGGTGGCGCTGCAACGCGGCCGGGAAGCCGGTCTGCTCGGACAGGGCGAGCGCCGCCACGTCGGACTCGAGCAGCGCGCGGCTGATCAGGATCGAGACCAGCCGCTGCCCGGTGAGGGCCTGCTCGCGGACTGCCTGCGAGAGGGCCAGCGCGTCCACGTCCTCCCGGAGCAGCAGGATCTCGCCGATGCGCATGCGGTTCGACGACACCTCCGCTCCTACTACTACGCTTCAGGCCTGTGCGCTCGGCCGTTCGGACACACGCTGGTGCCAGGCCGCGAGCTGAGGATGCGTCGCCGCCTGGATCCGGATGTCGCTGACCTTGCCGAAATCGATGGCGCACAGCGCGGTGATGTCGGCGATGCTGAACCGCTCTCCGGCAAGGTAGGGGCGGGTCCCCAGCTCGGCGTCGAGCCAGTCGAACCGCTCCGCGACGTGCTCGCGCATGATGGTCGCGAAGTCGGGCGCCTGCTTGATGCGCCCGACCCAGAACTTGTGGGTGTTGCGGAACACCTGCGCGATCGGGAACAGCAGCTCGAGCTCGGCATGCCGGTTCCACTGCTCGATCTGCGCGCGCGCCCACGCGTCGCTGCCGAACAGGTTCGGCGCGGGATGCAGCTCCTCGATGTACCGGCAGATCGCGACCGACTCGCGCAGCACCTTCCCATCCGCGAGCTCGAGCACCGGCAGCAACGCGATCGGGTTCTTGACGAGGAACTCAGCGGTCTGGTGCGCCGCTGCGGCGATCGAGACCTCGATGGTGTCGTACGCCACGCCCTTCTCGGCCAGGAAGATGCGGACCCGTCGCGGGTTCGGCGCCCGGAGGTCGTGGTAGAGCAGCATGCGCCGGACATTAAGCCAAAAGTCGGCAGCCTCGCTCGGGATCTCGTACAATCGAGGCGATGCGGACCGCGGGCATTCTCGTCACATCATGGCTGCTGCTCGGGTCGGTCGTCAGCCTCGGCGGGCTCGCCCTGACGGGCTGCAAGTCGAAGAGCGAGCAGGCCGCACCCGATCCGGGAGCGCTCAAGGCGCAGCAGGAGCTGATCACGCGACGCGATGCGCTGATGGCGCAGCGCGAGGCCCTCGAAGGCGAGCGCGAGAAGATCGTCGCGCAGATCACCGAGGTCCAGGCCGCCGGCGGCGACACCGCCGAGCTGACGCGCCAGAAGGCGGCGCTCGATACGCAGATCGCGGGGCAGAGCACCGACCTGTCGTCGCTCACCGACAAGCTCGACGCGGTCGTCGCCCGGGGTGACGTGGCGGCCGGCGTCGCGGTGCGCGAGGCCAGCATGGGCACGCGCGAGAAGTCGGTGGCGACGCGCGAGGAGAAGATCGCCGAGCGCGAGCAGTTGATCGCGTCGCGCGAGGCGGCGCTCGCCCAGCGCGAGAAGGAGACCTGTGGCGCGGCGGCGCCGATGATCATCCAGCAGGTCGCGGCCAAGAAGGATGGCAGCTACGGCAAGGCCGACGTCCAGCCCCTGCTCGCCAAGGCGAAGTCGATCATGAACAAGCGCGGCATCCTGCCGAGTGACCTGCCGGGCGGGGCGCAGAGCCTCGAGAACCAGGCGACGACCGCGATCGCGGCGCAGGACTGGAGCCGAGCCTACTTCGCGGCCGCCCAGCTGGTCGCCACGGTCGAGGGCATGAAGATCGACCGGCTGTTCATCCAGGCGAAGATGACGCGGCTCAACCGTCAGGTGTCGGGCAGCAAGGTCGACGAGTCGACGAACCAGCAGCTCGCCGGGATCCTCAGCGACGTCGCCGAGAAGTACAACGACGGCAACTTCGGCGCGGCCAACGTGCGGCTCAACCAGCTCGCGTCGCAGCTGAAGTAGCGGGCCCCTAGCAGGCGGCGCCGCCGACCTTGCTGCAGTCGTCGGTCGCCGGCAGATCGTGCGCGAGCCAGCCGGCGACGACGCCCGCGACGACCGCGAGGCCGAGCGCGGCGGGGACGACGACGTACCACCGGCGCCACAGCGGCGGATCGACGTAGTCGACGCGGTCGCGGTTGAGCGGCTTGCCCTGCAGATCGCGCTGCACGATCGGGTACTGCGTCATGCCGACGGCGACCTGGGTGGTCGCGCCGAACTGGACGTCGATGAACCGCACGAAGTCGTGATACTCGGGGTGCGTCACGCGGACGGCCTGCGTGCCGACGGGGAGGGACACCGCGCCCGCCGCGCCCAGGGGGGCCTTGCTGCCGTTGACGTAGACCGTCGCGCCCTTCGCGTCGATCGCGAAGCGCAGCGTGCCGCGGTAGCGGTCGGGCTCGAGCAGCCGGATGATCGCGCCGGCCGGGCCGCCGCCATCGTGCTTCGTACCGAGGGTCAACGTCGTCGAGCGGAGCTCGCGGGCTCCGGCGACGTCGGTCGCGCCGAGGTAGATCACCTTCGCGTCGCCGATCCCGACGACCTCGCCGGCGATCACGATGTTCGCACCGACCAGCTTGCCGAGCCGCGCGAGGCACGCCGGATCGAGCTCGCACGCGCGGAGCTGCGGCTGCTTCGCCTTCTTGATCGCCGCGCTCACCATCGTCGTCGAGATCACGCGGGTGCCGGTCAGGCCGGAGACCGCGGCCTCGAGCTCGCCGATCACGCGACGGGTCGACGCCGAGGTGTCCTCGGAGCCGACCGTGGAGAGCGGCGCGATCGCGACGACGCGCTCGGCCGCCGCCGGCGCCGCGGCGGCCATCACCACCGCGGCAACGATCACGCTCGCGCGGCTCAGCATCCCGACCGGTTCCCGTGCTCGTCGAAGCTCGTGCACTCGACCTGCCCCAGCGAGTGGCCGATGGTGGCGCCGAGCACCACCGCGGCGACCCCGACGCCGACCAGGAACCACGTCTTCGTGTAGAACGGCTGGCGCTCGACCTGCTGGACGCGGCCGGTGCCGAGCACCTCCGTCGACGGGATCAGGCGGACGATCACCTGGCTCGCCTTCTGGAACCGGACCTCGACGTCCTCCTCGAACGGGGCATAGCCGGCAGCCTGGACGCGGAGCTTGTGGGTGCCGAGCGCCTGCTTGCCGATCACGCCGAGGTTCGGCAGCGGCGTCTTGCCGAGCGACGCGCCATCGAGCTGGACCGCCGCACCGACGAGATCGGTCTGGACCTGGATCGAGCCGTGGAGCTGGTCGGGCGCGAGCAGCTTGTAGGCGGCGACGCGGACGCCCTCGATCAGCTCGTCAGGGCTGCCGCGCAGCGGCTCGCTCTGGATCCGGCGGACCAGCTTCGCGGTCGCGGTGTCCACGGCCTTGATGTGGAGCACGTAGTTCGGCCCCATCGCGCCGACCGTGCCGGTCACAACAATGTCGACGCCGAGCTTCTTGCCGATCCCGGCGAGGCACTTCTCCTCGCCGGTACACTGCTGCTGCGCCGAGCTGACCACCCGGTCGATCTCGCGCCGGCTCGGCAGCGGTCGCCGCGCGAGCCGATCGAGCTCCATGCGGAACAGCGTCTCGAGCCGGGTCACCAGCTCGGGCTCGATGCCGAGCGCGTCGAACCGCCAGACCGCGATCCGCTGGTCGAGCGCCTGCTTGGGCTCCGAGGTCGACGGGGACGGCGCGGGCCGCGCCGGCGGGTCGGCCACGCTCGCCAGCGGCGAGACGATCACGAGCGCACTCGCGATCAGCGAGGTCAGCCTCCGCACCACGTCCCCATCGTATCACTGCTTCGCGGCGCGCTGCGCGACCGGCGTCGTCCGCCGCGGTCACCGGCTACCCGGCGCGCGCCCCGTCCGTCGTGTTAGCGTGCCCCCATCATGAGGTCGGCCGAGAAGGTGCGCGCCGGCGTACGAGGGGACCGCCGGGCGGCGGTCGCGGTCGTGCTCGCGGCGATCATCGGCCTGGGGGCGTGCTCGTCGATCCAGACGGTCCGGGTCCAGCCCGAGAGCGTCCACGTCGGCCCGAACCTGCGCGCCATCGCGGTAATCCACGCGCAGGTCTCGAGCTTCTACGTCCTGTTCATCCCGATCCCGGGCAAGGTCGGGCTCGACCGCGTCGTCAACCGGATGCTGCTCGCGACCGCCAAGGCGCTCGGCGCCGACAAGGTCGTCAACATCCGCGTCGACATCACGCCCGACGGCGGGATCTGGACGCTCCGCAAGGTGCTCGGCTGGCGCAGCGCCGAGGCCAGCGGCATCGCGGTCGTCGTCGAACCCGCCGTCGAGCCAGCCGGCGATCCCGCGTCCTCGTCAACCGCGCCGGCCGTGGAGTCCCGCGCGCCGTCGTCAGCTGCTACACCGAAGTCAACGCCGTGAACCTGACAGACAAACGACTGATCCTCGTCGTGGGCAAGGGTGGAGTGGGGCGCAGCACGGTCGCTGCAGCGATCGCGGCGCAGAGCGCGAAGGCCGGCAAGAAGACGTTGCTCTACGAGGTCAACGCGAACGACCGGTTCGGTAACTACTTCGATAAGCCCGCGGTGGGCCCCGAGGTCACGCCGCTCGCGACCAACCTGTGGGCCGTCAACGCCACGCCCGCGAGCGCGCTCGCCGAGTACGGCCTGATGGTCCTGCGCTGGAAGTCGGTCTACGAGATGGTGTTCGAGAACCGCGTGACCCGCGCGTTCCTGCGCGCCATCCCCGGCCTCGACGACTACGCGCTGCTCGGCAAGGCCTGGTACCACACGACCGAAGAGAAGCGTGGCAAGCCCGTGTGGGACACCGTCGTCTTCGACATGCCGGCGTCGGGCCACGCGCACTCGATGTTGCGCGTCCCGTGGGTGATCGTCGACACCGTGCCCGAAGGTCCGCTCACGCGGGACGCGCGCACCGTGAAGGAGCTGCTCACCGATCCGGCGCGCACCGCCGCGGTGCTCGTGACGCTCGCCGAGGAGATGCCGGTCAACGAGGCGATCGAGCTCGAGGACAAGCTCCACGCACTCGGGATCGTCCCGCAGCGCCTGATCGTCAATCAGGTGTTCCCGGCGCACTTCGCCCCCGGCGCGCCGGTCAGCACGGTGCTCGACACGCTGCTCGCGGATCCGCAGCTCGCGTCGCCGCTCGCCGAGATCACCGCGCACGCGAGCCTGTCGCGCCATCGCCGCCTGCTCAACGAGCGGTACCTCGACGAGGCCCGCAAGCGCGCGAAGACGCCGGTCAGCGAGTTGCCGATGGTGTTCGCGAAGCGGCTCGGCTCGGCGCACATCCAGGCGCTCGGCGAACGGCTCGCCGCGACCCTGGGCGCGAGCTGACGCCTACTCGCCGGCGGCGCGCATCGGGAACAGTGGCTCGCCGTGGATCTCGAGGCGATAGACGCTGTTCTCGGTCTCGACGTAGATCATCTTGCCGCCGGGCTCGCCGAGCACGCGCTTCACCGGCGTCGTGATCATGCGGTGGCCATGCGGGTCACGGAAGATCACCATGCCGCGTCCGATGAACGGGTAGCTGATGAGATACCCGGTGTACAGACGGCCGTTCGCACCGGCAGGCCGTTCGGTGCCGAGCTCACGAATCTTGCGCGCCGTGACGCTGACCATGGAAGCCGCTACCCTTAGCTTAGTCTAAGAGAGACTCGTGGCGACGTCATCCACTTTGCACGACGACTGGGTGAGCGATGGGTAAGCCGTCGATCGAGACGCTGTACGAACAGGTACGAGCGGTGGTGCCGGTCGGCGCCGGGGCCGACCCACCGGCCACGCTGACGCCGGTAGCGCCACGGATCCGGGTGCTTGCGCTGCGCACCCCGACCCTGCCGCCGGCTGCACACACCAACCTCTATCTGGTCGGGCCGGACGCCGGGCCGGTCGCGGTCGTCGATCCGGGCAGCCCGTACCCCGACCAGCAGGCGATCCTCGACGCCCTCCTGGCGCAGCTGCCGATCTCGCGCATCCTCCTGACCCATCACCACGGCGATCACATCGGTGGCGCCGCGGCCCTCGCCGCGCGCCGGGGCGTGCCGATCGCGGCGCATCCCGCGACCGCGCGGCGGCTCGACGGGATCGTCGAGGTCACCGAGTTGATCGAAGATGGTGACGAGATCGCGGGCGCGATCGCGGTCCACACGCCGGGCCACGCCGAGGGTCACCTGGTCTTCGAAGTCGATGACGCGAGCATCGCGGGTGACATGGTCGCGGGGGTCGGCACGATCCTCATCGATCCCGGTGAAGGCGACATGGGCGTCTACCTCGCATCGCTCGAGCGCATGCGCGCGCGCCGGCCGACGTTGCTGCTGCCGGCGCATGGCCCGCCGATCCGTGACGGCCACGGCAAGCTGACCGAATATCTCTCACACCGCCGGATGCGCGAGCAGCTCGTGCGCGCCGCGCTGGCGACGGGAGCGACGCACGACCTCGATGCGCTCGTCGCGACCGTCTACGCGGACACGCCGCGGTCCTTGTGGCCACTCGCGGAGCGCTCGCTCCTCGCGCATCTCGAGAAGCTCGCGCGCGAGGACCTGGCGCGCCGTGTCGACGACGGCGGCCGGCGCTGGTCGGCGTGACCACGCGCGAGCTATAGTGCGCGGCGGTGGTACTGACCTTCGATGGACTCGCTGAAGTCTCCGTCGTGCGCGATCTATTGCGCCGATGGTGGGGGCTCGAGCTCGGCCTGACCGAGCCCGACGGCGGCGGGTACGTGCGCACGTCCCACGCGACCTGCGAGACGATCCGCGGGGTCGCCGCGGCGGCCTGCGCGGCGGCGCTCCAGGAGCTGGCGGCCGAGCTCGCGAACTCCAAGCAGCGCGGCGGGGTGGTACGGCGCTGCCACGCGGGCCTGATGCTCGTCGCGGCACCCGTGTTCGGCAGCCGCGGGATGACCGGCGTGGTCTACGCGACCGGGGGGCGGTGCGGCGATCCGGCAGGCTTCGAGCAGCGGCTGATCGCGACGATCGGGTGCACCCCCGAGGAGGCGCACCCGCTCGGGCAGGTCGTGCCCGAGATCTCCGAGCCCGACCTCGCGCGCGTCCGTGATCTGGTCGCCGCCGCGGCGGCCGCGGTCGAGGCGCACCAGCCCGCGGATATCCCGCCGACGACGCACACCCATCCGTTCACCGAGATCGTCGGGGATGCGCCGGCCGTGCGCGACGTCGTCAAGCTGCTCACGAAGGTCGTGCGGAGCGAGGCGACCGTGCTCGTGCATGGCGAGAGCGGCACCGGCAAGGAGCTGATCGCCCGCGCGATCCACTATCACGGGCCGCGCGGCAAGAAGCCGTTCGTCGTGCAGAACTGCTCCGCGTTCAACGACAACCTCCTCGAGAGCGCGCTGTTCGGGCACGTCCGCGGCGCGTTCACCGGTGCGGTGAAGGATCAGCCGGGCCTGTTCATGGTCGCCGATGGCGGCACGTTCTTCCTCGACGAGATCGGCGACATGTCCGCGGCGCTGCAGGTCAAGCTGCTGCGCGTGCTCCAGGAGGGCACGTTCACGCCGGTCGGCGGCACCAAGCCGGTGAAGGTCGACGTCCGCATCATCGCGGCGTCGCACAAGGATCTCTCCGCGATGGTGGCGCACAAGCAGTTCCGCGAGGACCTGTTCTACCGGGTCAACGTCCTCAAGATCACGGTGCCGCCGCTCCGCGAGCGCGTCAGCGATATCCCGCGGCTCGCGCAACACTTCGTCAACAAGCACTGGAAGACCGCGCAGCATCGCGGCCCGGCGACCGCGGGCGTGGCGCCACCACCGCCGCCGCGGCTCTCGCAGGGCGCGCTGTCCCGGCTGGTCGCGTATCCGTGGCCGGGCAACATCCGCGAGCTCGAGAACGAGATCGAGCGGATGCTCGTGCTCGCCGGCGATGCGACGGAGCTCACCGCGAGCATGGTGTCGGGTCGCGTCGCGGGCATCGTCGGCGCCGCCCAGGCCGCGCCCCGACCATTGCGCGACGTCATCGCCAACGCCGAGGCGAGCGCGATCGTCGCGGCGCTCGGTCATCACGTCGGCGATCGCGAGCTCGCGGCGGGCGAGCTCGGGATCAGCGCGCCGTACCTGACCGCGCGGATGGCGGCGCTCGGCCTCGGAGGAGGCGACGCGTGACGACCCGGTGCCCGACCTGTCGCGGCACCGCGGTGAAGGACGGCAACAAGCTGTTCCCGTTCTGCAGCTCGCGCTGCCACATGATCGATCTAGGGCGCTGGCTCGCCGAGGACTACAAGATCCCCGGCGATCCGGCGACCGATCCGCCCGAGGGTGGACCACGCGATCCCGAGCCCGAGAGCTAGCCATGGGCATCATGGAGAGCTGGCTCGAGTGCGAGGACTACGGCGCCGTCGATCGCACCGAGTCCGAGGCGATCGTCACCGAGTTCTTCACGATGCTGCTGCCGGTGTGGCCGAGTCGCTCGGTGTTCGTGTCGAAGGACGGCGACGGCGTCGAGCGTCGGATCCAGATCCCGCTCGACCGCCGCAGCGTGGTGCTCGGCTACCTCCGCCTCCCGACGTGGATGGCGGCGCTGATCCTGATGGCACCCGGCCTCGTCGACCTCGAGCGCTGGGGCCACCTGCTCGCGATCGGCGCTGTGGTCGGTGTGATCGCCGCCGTGCTGCAGTTCGTCGCCGGGCGGATCTCACCGGCCGAGGCCGAGCGGCGGGCGCTGCTCCGCCGCGTCGCTGGCATCGGCGCGCCGCCGGAGTTGCTGCCGCGGGCGATGCGCGCGGAGATCTGCGAGGAGCTCGCCGACTCCTGGTACCTGGAGCACCGGCTCGGCTGGCGCGAGGCGATCGAGAGTGGCCTCGGCAACGAGGCGCTCGTCGTGCTGGCGGAGTACTACGGCGAGCCCGTGCTGGCGCGCCATGCCCACCAGAACCTCGCCGCGGATGTGCGCTGGAACTAGGTAACCCGGGGCGAATCAGCGGCGTGCGCCGACGGCGGCTGTCGGCACACCACGTACCCGGCGTCCAGTGAGGTACGCTCCACCGGTCGATGAAGTTTCTCTCGAGTCAACTCGCGGAGATTCTCAAGCAGCCGGTGATGAGGGAGAACCTCGGGCGACTCACCAAGCTGTTCGTCGTCCTGTTCATCCAGATCAGCGTCTACACGATCCTGTTCCACCTGCTGATGGTCCGCGAGGGCCAGGAGCACTCGTGGCTGACCGGCGTGTACTGGACGCTGACCGTGATGAGCACCCTCGGGTTCGGGGACATCACGTTCACGAGCGACCTCGGCCGGCTGTTCAGCATCGTCGTGCTGGTGAGCGGCATCCTGATGCTGCTGATCGTGCTGCCGTTCGCGTTCATCCGCTTCTTCTACGCGCCGTGGATGGAGGCGCAGATGAAGCTGCGCGCGCCGCGCACCGTCCCGGCGGGCACCACCGGCCACGTCGTGATCTGCACCAACGACGCGATCTCCATCGATCTGCGTGAACGGCTTGCGCTCGCGCACATCCCGCACTTCGTGCTCGAGCCAGATCCGACGGTCGCGGCGCACATGCACTCCGATGGCGTCCCGGTGATCCTCGGGAATCCTCAGGATGCGGCGACCTGGCGCGCCCTCTCGATCGAGCGCGTGCGTGCCGTGGTCGCGAACATCGACGACGCCGGCAACACGAACATCGTGCTCACGGTCCGGCACCTCGCCGCCGACCTGCCGATCATCACCACGGCCGAGCAGTCGGAGTCGATCGATCTGCTCGAGCTCTCGGGCGCCACGCATGTCCTCCCCGTCAAGCAGCGGCTCGGCGAGCAGCTCGCCAATCGCGTCAATGCGGGCCACGCGGAGGTCCACCAGCTCGGGCGCTACCGCGATCTCGTGATCGGCGAGTTCCCGGTCAACCGCACGCCGCTCGTCGGGCGCTCGTTGCGCGACCTCGCGTTGCGCCGGCGGCTGGGGGTCAGCGTCGTCGGCGTGTGGGAGCGGGGCCGGTTCGAGCCCGCGCGTCCCGAGACGATGATGACGCCGACCAGCGTGCCCGTCGTGATCGGCACGCCGGAGCAGATCATGGAGCTCAACGCGCTCCTCGTGATCTACGACACCAACTACGACGCCACGCTGGTGATCGGCGGCGGCAAGGTCGGGCGGGCGGCCGCGGAGACCCTGAAGAGCCGCGACGTCAAGGTGCACATCGTCGAGCATGATCCCGTGGTCGCCTCCAAGCTGACCGACGCCGCCGACATGGTGGTGGTCGGCCCCGCCGCCGAGCGCGAGACCCTGACCAAGGCCGGGCTCGAGCGCGCGCCCGCGGTGATCCTGACCACCAACGATGACGCGATCAACATCTACCTCACGGTCTACTGCCGCCGGCTCAACCCGGCGCTCCGCATCATCAGCCGCATCACGCACGAGTCGAACCTCGAGGCCGTGCATCGCGCCGGCGCAGACTTCGTGCTCAGTTACTCGTCGCTCGGTGCCGAGTCCGTGTTCTCGACGCTGCAGGGCCGCAGCCTGATGATGTTCGGCGCGGGTGTCGAGTTGTTCCAGGTCGATGTCCCGTCGAAGCTCGCCGGCAAGACGCTGCACCAGGCGCAGATCGGCGCGACCTGCGGCGTCAACGTGATCGCGCTGCAGCGCGACGGCGAGATCCTGCCGAACCCCTCTCCGACGACCCCGCTGCCCGCGCACGGCGAGCTGCTGGTCGTCGGCACGCACGAGCAGCGCCAGCGGTTTGCCCGCGTCTATCACTGAGCTCGCACGGGGCTCGCTGCGCGCCCGCACGACGGCGCGCGGCCTCGAACACTCTTGAGCGTGATCCGCGGGCGCGTGCATATGTCGTGACGCAGGCCTGGCTTGCAACATATGTTCGTCGCCGCGATGGCGTGCCCCGATCCGACCGAGCTCGCGTGCTTCGCGCTGCGCACGCTCGAGCCCGCGGCGATGGCGCGCGTCGACCAGCACGTCGATAGCTGTGCGACGTGCCGGGCCGCATCATCGGCACTCGTGACGGCGTCGCGCGGTGAGCTCGTCGAGGGCGCCGCCTGGGCCCGCCCGGAGCTGCCGATCGGTGCCCAGCTCGACCGCTTCGTGATCCTGCACGAGCTCGGGGAAGGTGCCGCGAGCGTGGTGTACGCCGCGTACGATCCCGAGCTCGATCGCAAGGTCGCGCTGAAGGTGCTGCGCTCGCGCGGCAGGACGGTCGATGACAAGCTGTTGCGTGAGGGGCGCGCCCTCGCCAGGCTCGATCACCCGAACGTCGTCGGGGTGTACGAGGTCGGCAACGCGGACGGCCAGCTCTACATCGCGCTCGCGCTCGTCGAGGGGGTGACCGCGCGCCAGTGGGTCGCGATCGAGCGGCGCACCTGGCGCGCCGTGCGCGACGTGTACGTCGCCGCGGGACGCGGCCTCGCCGCGCTCCACCGCGCGGGGCTCGTGCATCGCGACGTCAAGCCCGATAACATCGTGGTCGCAGGCGACGGTCAGGTGCGGCTCGTCGACTTCGGGCTCGTCGGTGCGGGCGCCGGCGCCGGCACCCCGCGCTACATGGCACCGGAGGGCAACGGCGATCCCCGCGGCGATCTGTACAGCCTGGCGGCGTCGCTCGGCGAGGCGCTCGCAGGCGCGCAGGTGCCGCGCCGGGTCCGTGCCGCGATCGCACGTGCGATGGCCCCGGAGCCGGCGCTTCGCTTCGCGTCGGTCGAGGCGTGGCTCGCCGCGCTGGCCGACCCACCGCGCTGGCGATCGGCGATCGCCGCGGCGCTCGTGGTCGGCGTCACGGCCGCCGCCGGTGCGTTCTACGTGTCGCACGACACGGGTCCGGGGTGCGTGGTCGACTCGCCGCTAGACGCCGAGGAGCGCGCCGGCGTGGCGGCGGCGATCGCGCGGAGCGGTCGTGGTCACGCCGCCGCGACCAGCCGGCGCGTGGTGCCGAAGCTCGAGGGGTTCGCGAAGGCCTGGCGCGCCGAGCGCCACGCGACCTGCGAGGCGTACCACGAGCGCCAAGCGATCTCGGCGGAGCGCTTCGATCGTCAGGTCGCCTGCCTCGAGCGCCAGCAGCGCGTGTTCGACGCCACGGTCACGAGCCTGCGCGAGGCCGACGCGAGCGTCGTCGATCGTGCGATCGAGCTGGTCGGCGGGCTGCCCGTGCTCTCGGACTGTCGCGACGACGCCGCGCTCGCGCGCACCGAACCGCTGCCGAGCGCGCCCGGGGCGCGGGCCGCGAT